>WRAA01000023.1 GCA_009780445.1 Defluviitaleaceae bacterium | reverse complement strand
CGCTTGTAGGTACGGTTGGACACGATAGCGTCATAGGTGTCGGCGACGGCGATAATGCGGGCAAACAGGGGGATCTGCCGCCCGGAAATTTTCTTGGGGTATCCTTCGCCGGAGAACCTCTCGTGGTGGAAGAGCGCGCCGCGTGCAATGGTTTCCGACTCGTTCAGGAAGTTCTTGACGATGATGTAGCCCAGTTCCGGGTGCTTCTTCATCTCTTCGAACTCCTGGGGGGTCAGCGCGCCCGGCTTGTCCAGAATGTATTTCGGAACCTGCATCTTGCCGATATCGTGGAAGATGGCGGACTTGCCAAGGTCGTGCAATTGTTCGCGCGTGAAGTTCATCTCCTTGCCCAGTATTACGGACAGGATGGTTACGTCCACGCTGTGCTGAAATGTGTATTCGTCATATGTCTTTAGCGACATAATGTTGATCACGGGTTCGTTGTTGTTCGAGATTGCGTCGACTATTTCTGACACAGAGCTGATTACGCCCTTCGCCATCTGCTGCGTGTTGGCCTGTTTCAGATACTTTGTATTTTCGAATAGGTCGCTCACGGCTTCGCTTGCTTGTACGCGTATGGAAGGATCCACAACTTCTGTTACTTCTACGCCGGCGGATGCTTCATCATCAACGTAAATACCGGGGTACCCAAGGTTTGCCAATGCCCGGATATGCCCGCCTTTTATGGGATAACCCCTGCGCAGAAGCATCACGTTGTTCTTGCCGTAAATGCTCTTGCCTATCATCATTCCTTCACTGCAACTGCTCAGCGTCATAAATCTCATGGCAGCACCTCATACGGTGGGTGGAGTAGCTGGTTTCGGAGACTGCAACATTCTATAGCAAATAATGACATATTTATACTCGGTTGTCAACTACGTAAATTCAGCTCGATTATATGTATGCCGGCTAAAGTACACTGTATGCCGGCAACGTATTATGCGTGCGTGTGTGCTAGAAGTGTTCGTCGTGGCGGATGTCCGCGCCCAGCAATCCAAGGTCGGTCTCGATGCTTTCGTAGCCGCGGCGCACATGCTCCGACGGCGCGACGATGGTTGTTCCTTCGGCCGTAAGCCCCGCCAGTATCAAGGCCGCGCCGCCGCGCAGGTCGTGTGATGTTACGGTGTTTGCGCGCAGGGTGGGTACGCCCTGGATTATGGCTATGCGGTTGTTAACTTGTAAGATGTCCGCGCCCATGCGGCCAAGCTCGGGGATGTGGTTGTTTCGCGCGTCGAACACCGTCTCTTCTATGACGGACAGGCCGTCGGCCATGGCCAGCATCGCCGTGAACTGCGGCTGGAGATCCGTGGGGAAACCCGGGTGGGGCATTGTCTTGACGGATATCGCGCGGAGCGTCTGCGGAGCCTTCAAGCGGATCATGTCGTTTTCGCTGTAGATGCGGCAGCCGGCATCGGCCAGCTTTGCCGCTACGGGGCGGATTTCGTCGTAGGACACATTGGTGAGGGTTAGGTCGCCGCGGGTCATGGCGGCGGCGGCAAGGTAGGTCCCGGCGACTATACGGTCCGGCATGACGCGGTGTTTCGCGCCGTGCAGATCCCGCGTGCCGTATATCACGATAGTGCGCCCGCCCGCGCCGTGTACGTCCGCGCCCATTGCGTTCAGGTACTTGGCAAGGTCCTCTATCTCCGGCTCCCGCGCGGCGTTGATGATGCGCGTCGTGCCTTCGGCGGCAACCGCGGCAAGCATGATGTTCTGCGTCGCGCCCACGCTGGGGAAGTCCAGCTCGATATCCGCGCCCACAAGCTTCTCCGCCGTGAAACGCAGGCTCTCGCCGTCGTCCTCCACGCTCGCGCCCAGCATTTCCAGGCCTTTCAGGTGCTGGTCGATCGGGCGTTGCCCCAACACACACCCGCCGGGGTGTGAAGCGCAACGGGGCTACCCTAGGATAGTTCCGCCGCCTACAACGTATTCGCCGTCGTACAGCACCACAAGCTGGCCGGGGGCGATCGCGCCCGTGGGTTCGTCAAAGTCTATCCGCACATCTGCGTCCGGCAGGATGGTGACGGACGCAGGCACCTCGGGGCTGTTGTAGCGTATGCGCGCCGCCGCGCGGAAAAACTCGGGCGGCGTGTCAAAGCTAATCCAGTTGAAGTCCCGCGCGGTTAGGCTGCTACGCAGGAGTTTGTCGCGTTCGCCCAGCACGATGGTGTTGTCGGCGGCACGTTTTTCGAGGACGTAGAGGTGGCCGGGGCAGGATATGCCAAGCCCCTTGCGCTGGCCGACGGTGTAGCGGATGATACCGCCGTGCCGCCCAAGCACGCGCCCCTGTGTGTCTACGAAGTCGCCGGGTGGGTACTGTCTGCCGCTTAGGCCGGTGAGCGCGGCGGCATAGTCGTTGCCCGGCGCGAAGCACAGATCCTGGCTGTCGGCCTTGCGGGCGTTTACCAGGCCGTGGCGTTCGGCGATGTCGCGCACCTGCGGCTTGAGGTATTCCCCAAGCGGGAAGAGCGTGCGCCCCAGCTGTTCCTGCGTCATGCCTGCCAGCACGTAACCTTGATCCTTGCGCGTGTCGGCGGCCTTGCGCAGGAGGGTGCGGCCGCCTGCCCGCTCCGTGCGTGCGTAGTGGCCGGTGGCGATATAGTCATACTCCAGCTCTGCCGCGCGGTGCAGGAATTTCTCGAACTTTAGGTAGCGGTTGCAGTCTATGCAGGGGTTCGGCGTGCCTCCGTTTTCGTAGATACTTACGAAACGCGCCAGCACCGTGTCGCGGAATTCGTCCTTGAAGTTGAATACGTGGTGCGGTATGCCAAGCGTCCTGCATACGGCGCGGGCGTCCTCCACGTCGTCCAGCGAACAGCATGTGCTTTCGCCGCCGTCGAAGAGGCGCATACTCGCCCCCGCGCAGTCATAACCTTTGTCTATAAGAAGCTTCGCCGCGACGCCGGAGTCCACTCCACCGCTCATCGCCACAAGCACTCGTTTGCCCATGTCTCACCTTTTCGAACCTGTAATTGTCTATAGCTTTACTTCTCAGAACGGATTTCGTTTATCAAGCTGAAACTCCAAAAGCAAAATAGAACCGTCCATGCCACTTTGTTGAATTATGAAATAGCGCCTTTCGCCGTTTGTGTCTACGAAAGCTACAGCGATGCGGGGCATAGTGCCAAAATGAGTGCTTACAACAAGAGCATTTTCGGGGGTAAAAATATCAAATGAGTAAAGTGCCTCCCCCGGATAGAAGTACATCAAACCCGTGTCACCGCCACCAAAACCAACTGTGAGAAGCTCAAAGTTCGGGATTGTTGTGTCTGTCCTTATTGCGAAAACAGTGCCGTGGCTTTCGTGTCGGATGATGCCGTATTGGGATTCATATTCACCGGTAAAGTCATGCATTGAACCGTCAAAAAAGCGCAAGTGATAAGCCGAGAGGCTAATATTTAAATCCGGGACTTCCGTTATGCTTGTTGGGGGTGACGGCCTGTAAATTTCAGCGAGACCCTCAGTTGCATTAGCAAATTCCCGTGAAAGAAAACCTGCAAAAATCCATCCTACCCCTCTTTGGGTATATATCAGCACAAATTTTCCGTTATAATCCAAAATTTCAAATTCATCTCCACGATGGACAAATGTTAAAACGTCACAGTTATTACTTGGTCCGGTACGCACACGCAAAGAATATGCGTAGTCTATTCTTTGCCGTGAACCTGTCGGAAACGTGTCACGGTTGATATAACGACCGGGGGTTGGCTCTTCTAACCCATGTGTGGCAAAGACTATAGTGGGGAACAGAAACAAAACAGTTGAAATGACAAACACTGCAAAAGATGTTTTTCCCATTAGGTTACCTCGCATTATTTCAACCCTAATTATAATGCATATCTTAATTTCTACCATTATACTGTATGCCGGGCGCAGAAGCAAGATAGTTCTTGTTATTTTGCGCAAAAGGGTATATAATGTGGGAAATGATTGAAAAGGCGTGGATGCGTTGATAATGTTTGTGGAGGGCGTGCTGGAGCTTCGCCTGGGCGATGTGCTGGTGATAAACTGCGGCGGCGTGGGATACAGCGTGCAGATGGGCGCGGCGGTCGGGGCGTCCCTTGTGCCGGGGGAGAGGGTGCGCGTGTTCACCTATATGAACGTGAAGGAGGACGGATGCGCCCTGTTCGGCTTTACGACCCTCGAAGAGCTGGGAATGTTCAACATGCTCATCACCGTAAGCGGAGTGGGGCCGAAGGCGGCGCAGTCTCTGCTGGCCGCGCTGACACCCGCCAGGCTCACCCTTGCCATCTTGACGGATGACGTGGCCGGCCTTGCCAAGGCGCAGGGCGTGGGCAAGAAAACCGCCGCCCGCCTGGTGCTGGAGCTGAAGGACAAACTGGCCGCAAGCTCCGCCGCGTCGGAACACAGGGCGCAGGGCGAGGTAAACACAGACGGTACGTCGCCCGCGGGCGAGAAGCAGGACGCGACAGACGCGTTGATGTCCCTGGGATATCCCCGTGCGGACGCGCTTAGGGCTGTTGCGGAAATATCCGTTGCGGGCATGAGCGCGGAGGAAATCATCAAGGCGGCGTTGCGCAAGCTCGTCAAGTAGGAGTGTATACTCCTTAACGGGTGAAATACTCACCGGCTTGCGCGAATTTTTGACGCAAGGCTAGGAATGACGAACGCCGCGTACCCACAGGGTACGCAAGTGAGGAGTGACGACGCATTGCGTCAAAAAGACCGCAACCCGGTGAGCATTTCACCTGTTAAGGAGTATATACATGGAACACAGGATCATCACAACAGAGCTTCATAACGAGGACGCAGAGCTGGAACCCCGGCTTCGGCCAACCAGCTTCGAGGGCTACATAGGCCAGGCGAAGGCCAAGGCCAACATGCAGGTATACATCGAGGCCGCAAAGATGCGGGGCGAACCGCTGGACCACGTGCTGCTCTACGGCCCGCCGGGGCTGGGCAAGACAACACTGTCCAACATCATCGCCAACCAAATGGGCGTGCGGATCAAGACCACATCCGGCCCCGTCATAGAGCGGCAGGGCGACATCGCCGCCATTCTAAACGAGCTTAACCACGGAGACGTGCTGTTTATAGACGAGATACACAGGATGAGCCGCGTAGTGGAGGAAGTTATGTACCCCGCGATGGAGGACTACGCCATCGACATCTTAATCGGCAAGGGCGCGGGCGCGAAGTCCATCAGGCTGGATCTTCCGCGCTTCACACTGATAGGCGCGACAACGCGCATAGGAATGCTGACCGCGCCCTTGCGGGACCGCTTCGGCGTGGTGATGCGGCTGGAGCCATACGGCGTGCCGGAGCTTACGAAGATTCTGACGCGCAGCGCGGGAGTGCTTGGCATCGAGATCGAGGAAGGCGGGGCGGCGGAGATCGCCAGACGCTCCCGCGGAACGCCGCGCATTGCCAACCGCTTGCTAAAGCGTGTGAGGGACTTCGCGCAGGTTCGCTTCGCGGGCAGGATAAGCCGCGACACCGCAAGCGAATCGCTGGACATTCTGGAGGTTGACCGCATGGGGCTGGACACCATCGACAGGAACATGCTCCACGCGATTATGCACAAGTTCGCGGGCGGCCCCGTGGGGCTGGACACCTTGGCGGCCTCCATCGGCGAAGAGCCGGAGACTATCGAAGACGTGTACGAACCATACCTCCTGCAGCTGGGTTTTATAGCCCGCACGCCAAGGGGGCGGGTGGCCACGGGGCTGTGCTACAGCCACTTCGGCCTGGAGCTTGAACACGATAAGCAGGAAGGATGACCGCCGTGAAATCACCGATATATGTGTTCGGGCACAAGAACCCCGATACCGACTCGATCTGCTCGACCTTGGCCTATGTGGAGCTGAAACGCCGGCTGGGCATCGAGAACGTGATAGCGTGCCGGCTGGGCAAGATCAACATGGAGACGCGCTTCGTGCTGGACTACTTCGGCGTGGAAGAGCCGATCCTCATCGACAACATGCATATGAAGCTGCGCGATCTGGATCTGCACCACCCCGTGGAGCTGGGCGCGGACGAACCGCTGAAAAAGGCGTGGGACACCCTGCGCGGAAACGAATCCGGCTCGAAGCTTCTGCCGGTGCTGGGCGAACACGGGCGGCTCACGGGTATACTCTCGCTGGCCGACATCACCCGCATATTCATGGAACCTTACGACGAAGAGATGCTCCACAAGTACGAAATAAGCTTCGACAACCTGCTGAACATCCTGCAAGGCAAGCTGGTACACGGCAACTATGCCTACGACAATCTCTGCGGTTCCATCTTCATCGGATCAATGTCGGACAACGACGGTTATGTCTGCGACAAGGACGTGCTAATAACCGGCAAGGTGGAGACGGCCCGCCAATACGCCAACGAACGCGATATCGGCTGCGTGATCCTCACGGGGGACTACTACCCCGTGGAGCTGGACAAAGCCCGCTCTGCGGTGATCTGCGTCAAGCACTCCCTTCTCAAGACCGTGAGCATGATAAACCAAGCCATCTCCGTGCGCTCCGTCATGAAAACCGGCTACTTTGAGATGTTCTCCACAGAAACCGAGCTGGACGACATCACAGAGATCATGAAAACGTCCAGCCACCGCAACTTCCCCGTGGTTGACAAGACGGGGAGGCTCTTCGGCATAATCTCCCGGAGGCACGTGCTGGACTACGACCGTAAGAAGGTAATACTCATCGACCACAACGAGGCCACGCAGTCCGTAGACGGCCTGGAGCAGGCCCAGATCATCGAGATCATCGACCACCACCGCATCGCCAATGTCGAAACGCAGTCTCCGCTCTACATCCGCGCGGAACCCGTGGGCTGCAGCGCGACCATCGTCTACGGCCTCTACAAGGAGCGCGGAGTTGTGCCAGACAAAAAGTATGCCGGCATCATGCTGAGCGCGATCCTCTCCGACACCCTGATGTTCCGCTCGCCCACATGCACCCCGCGGGACAAGGTAGCCGCCGCCGAGCTTGCGGCTCTGGCCGAGCAGGACATCGAAAAGTACGGCTCGCAGATGTTCCTGGCCGGCACAAAACTTGCCGACTACACCCCGGAGGAGATCCTCTCCATCGACCGCAAGCAGTTCTCCATAGGCACCTACATCGTCTACATCTCGCAGGTGAACACGCTGGACATCGAGACGGCCATGGCGCAGCAGGACGAACTGGTGCGGGTTATGGAGGAATTTGTCACAGGCTCCGGCTGCGACCTCTGCCTGCTAATGGTCACCGACCTCTTCAAGGGCGGGAGCGAACTGCTGGTGGCGGGCCGCCACCGCGAGCTGACGATCAACGCCTTCGGCATGGCTCTGGACAGCAACCACATCTATCTCGAGGACGTAGTATCCCGCAAAGGCCAGATCGTACCCAGACTCACCATGGCCTCTAACGGGTTGTAAGGGGGATAAGCGTACTATGGGAAAACTGCATTATAACGCACCGGTGATTCTTACGTATACGGTGCTGGCGTTTGCGGCGACACTTCTTGTTACGGCACAGCCGGGTCTTGGCGTGCCACTGCTTGCGGTGTACCGCAGCCCGGTGGATCCGCTGTTTGTGCTGCGGCTGTTTACGCATGTGTTCGCGCACATTAACTTCGAGCATTTCGCGGGCAACTTTATGCTGCTGCTGTTAATGGGGCCGATGTTGGAGGAGAAGTACGGCTCGCGCACCATCGGCGTGATGATAGTGATAACGGCGGTCGTCACGGGCTTCATCAATGTGCTGTTGTTCGAGAGCGCGCTTATGGGCGCGAGCGGCGTTGTGTTCGCGTTTATAATCATTTCGTCTCTGGTGAACCTTCGGCAGGGAAGTATTCCGATCACCTTCGTGCTGGTGGTGGTGCTGTACATAGGGCGGGAGGTTCACTCCGCCTTTGCGGTGACGCAGACAAATATATCGCACCTGACCCACATACTGGGCGGGATGTGCGGCGCGGTCATGGGTCTGTACATCGCACACACACAGCCCAAGAGGTAAAGGAAGATTATGGACAATCGGAAGATAAGCATCGGCACATCAAACCCCGCGCTGAAGGACAAGATCACCGTAAACATCACAGACGGCGACAGCGCGATAAACTGGTATATGCGCTTTAACATCGCGCTGGACGAGACAACGGTTTCGCACAAGACCATGACCGTAACAGACACCGACGGCTACATCATGCGCACAGACATATCTTACGACCCCGTAAAGTTCATGATAATCATTTCCCCGCTGGACACCTACGAGCAGGGCGTGTACTACATCCTTAGCGTGTCCAAGAAGGTGCGCTCCGCCCGCGGGCAGTACCTAAAGAGCAAGATCAACATCGTGTTCAAGCTAAAGGACAACAAGATATCGGAATACCGCGTGCTGAAGTCAAACGTGGAGGTAGCCCCGCCGCGCCAACGCCCGCAAAACTACGAGAACATGCGCGAGAGCAAGGCCAAGCTGTATGAGTTCCACAAGAAGAAGGGAATCAGCATCGAGGAAGAGATCGCTCTTTCACGCGTGCGTATTGCGGAGGTAGACCCCAAGCTGATCGTGCCGCCGATAGCCGGCGTGGCCGCGCTGTTGGGCGGCTTCTTCGCGGGCGGGCAGGTTCTGTTCTTCGGCGGCGCAGCCGTGGCGGCGGCTGCCTTCGGCTACTTCATATTCAGCCTCACGCGCCCCAAGACGGCCTCCGCCCTTATGTACAACGCGGGTGCCTTCGCCTTCAACGCCGGCAAGTACGAAGCCGCCAAGAAGCTCTTCACATCCGCCCTCGCAAGGGATGAGTACAACGAAATGGCGGAGTACGCGCTGAACAAGGTGGGATTCTATCTATCGGAGGGATAACATGGACAGCAGGGGCAAGTCGTTGGTGTGGCTGGCGTGTACGCTTATCATAATGGCCGCGATGGTGGTGGCGTTGTTCAGATCCCTTGTGGCGGGGCATGTGCTTGGCGGGATGCAGGGCTTTACCTATGTAGCGGCCGTTCTTTCCGTTCCCGCGCTGCTGATCCTGTGCTGGTTCGCCTGGCGGCACCCGTGGTCGCCAAGGTGGCACAATGTGGACAGGAACAGCCCAATGTTCGAAAGGTTCATGAAGTTCGGCCTGCCAAAGCTCTGGGTCGTGCTGATCGCCATTATCGGCGGCATTCTGTTTTCGACAGGGGTGGATGTCGTTATGCCGTGGTTCAGAATATGATCAACAGGAAGAATACTTGATCGAAGGAGGGGCGGATGATGCACGAGGAAGCACAGCTGGTTATAATGCTGCGCAACAGCGCGACGGGGTTCCTGGAGACGGAGTACGCCGCAATGCCTCTGGCGGAGATCGGCGAGACGGAGGCCCTGCTGGTGAACGTGTTTGCCGCGCAGGGCGAAGGCGGGGTGAACATTCACATGAAGGTGTCTACGCCGGAGGACGTGGCGAACTGGCAGTACAACGCCATTTACGACTATTACGACACGGAAGTGTTCGCGCGGGACGCGGCTTCGGTGTTGGAGGTGGAGGACGTGGTGAACCCTACGTGGGAGATCGTGTTCGCTTGGGCTGACGCGGAGCGCGGCGGGGCGGAGCTGGCCCGCAAGGTCCGCGCAATGCTGGAGATACACCGCGCCGAGCTGGACGACACCCTGCGTGTTATAGCGGACAAGGAAGGCGACTACGCGGATGGCGTATAACGATGAAGAGGAAGAGCTGTCTGTAGCGGAAGGCAGTGTGCGCAGCATAATCTTTCAGAACGCGGACAACGGCTACACGGTGTTTTCCGTAAGCTCCGGCAATGGTGACGAAGAGGACAGGGTCGTGTGCGTAGGCAACGTACCCTTTATTTCTGTGGGCGAAGAGGTGGTGGTGCGCGGAAAGTTTGTGAACCACCACACCCACGGCCGCCAGATGAACGTGGCAAGCTGTGAGAAATCTGTGCCGACGACGGCGGGCGGGCTGGAGCGGTACCTGGGCGCGGGCAACATCAAGGGTGTGGGCGCGAAACGCGCAAAGCTGATCGTATCCGCGTTTGGCGAGGACACTCTGGACGTGCTGGAGAATCACCCGGACAAGCTGGCCAAGATAAAGGGCATATCGAAGAAGCAGGCCGCGGACATCTCCGAGCAGTTTAACAAGCAGAACAAGTCTCTGCACGTCTACATGCAGCTGCTGGACATGGGCATAACCTACGGCGCGGCCAAGAAGCTGTACGAACGCTACAAGGAGGACACCATCGAGAGCATCAGGCGCAACCCATACAAGCTGGCGGACGAGGTATACGGCATAGGCTTCAAGCTCGCCGATTCCATCGCATACAAGCTGGGCTTCGAGAGCGACAGCCCCGCGCGGATCGAATCCGGCATACGTTATGTGCTGAGCCAGGCCGCGGTACACGGCCACGTATACCTTCCCCTTGACGAGCTTGTGGCGGGAAGCTGCAATCTGCTGGGGCTTCCCGTGGTGCTGACGGAGGAACGCTTGTCGGCGATGCAGATCGCGATGATGATACGGCAGGACGTGGCACACGGCGTAAGCGTGGTGTACCTGAACAAGTACTATTCCGCCGAAGCCATGGTGGCCAAGAAGCTGATGGATCTGGTACATTCCGACGTGCGGGAGTTGGGCAACGTAGAGCGTGAGATGGCTCTGTTCGAAGTGGAAAGCGGAGTGAGGCTGGCCGACGCGCAGAAACTGGCTGTGCGCGAAGTGTTGGAGAACGGCGTGTGTGTCATCACAGGGGGGCCGGGAACCGGCAAGACAACAACCATCCGCACCGTGATCGCAATGCTGGCGAAGCTGGGGCTGCAGGTGGAGCTTGCCGCGCCAACGGGTCGCGCCGCCAAGCGTATGACAGAGGCCACGGGCATGGAGGCCAAGACCATCCACCGCCTGCTGGAGATCACCTTCAACACCGGCGCGGGAACACAGCACTTCGGCCGCACGCAGGACAAACCGCTGGAGTGCGACGTGCTGATCGTTGACGAAGCTTCCATGATAGACGTGTTGCTGATGTCGTGGCTTGTGAACGCCGTGGCGCACGGCACCAAGCTTGTGCTGGTGGGCGACGTGGATCAGCTGCCGCCGATAGGCCCGGGCAATGTGCTGAAGGACGTTATACGCAGCGGATGCATCAAGGTGGTGCGCCTGCGGGAGATATTCCGCCAGGCGCAGGAGTCCGCGATTGTTATGAACGCGCACAGGATCAACAGCGGCGTGTATCCCGTGCTTAACGAGAGCGGCAAGGACTTCTTCTTCATGGAACGCGCCGCGATAGGCGGGGTCTGCGCCACAATAGGCGAGCTGATGGCACAGCGTCTGCCCAAGTACCTTGCCACGCGTGACGCCCAGGACATCCAGGTGCTTACGCCCATGCGCAAGGGGCCGCTGGGCGCAAACGAACTGAACAAGCAGCTACAGGCCATACTGAACCCGCCCGCACCCGGCAAGGATCAGCAGGAGCTGTCGTCCAACACCTTCCGCGTAGGCGACAAGGTTATGCAGACCAAGAACAACTACAACATGCCCTGGCACAGCACACACGCGGATGAGGAAGGTACGGGCATCTTCAACGGCGACATGGGCATCGTGGAGAGCATCAACATCACCGGCGAGAGCATCACCGTGGTCTTTGACGGCGAACGCGCGGTGGAATATGCCTTCGCGCAGACAGACGAACTAAGCCTCGCATACGCAACAACCGTACACAAGGCTCAGGGAAGCGAGTACCGCGCAGTGATCCTGCCCATTCATTCAGGCGCGCCGGTGCTTCTCACGCGCAACCTGCTGTACACAGCTCTGACGCGTGCGAAGGAATTGGTGGTTGTGGTGGGTCTGCGCGAAACGTTAAACAGGATGGTGGACAATACGCAGGAGGCCGCGCGCTACACCTCCCTCGACATACGGCTGACAAAGATGCAGATGCGCTAGGGCGTGTTTGAAAACCCGCTTTCGGCGAATTTTCGAGCATAATTTTTTGCCGGGCTAGGAGGAGCTGACGACGCACGGCGAAAAATTTGCCGAAAATGCGCCGAAATGGGGTTTTCAAACACGCCCTAAATCTTGCTTTGCAGCATGGCGTAGGCAAGCTCGTGGATCTCTTTCTTGTCGGTTGTGTTGCCGTAGCGGAAGGCGTATTCGTATCTGTATTGGAAGGACTGGGTGCTGTCGCTGACACGCACGATCATCACGTGCATGTAGAACGTGTTCAGGCTGCTGATGGCGAAGGACACGATGTAGTCCTGCTCCTTGTCCAGCTTGAAGTTTTCGTTGGACAGGAAGCACAGCCCGCCTTCGCTGATATCCAGCATCACGCCCGCGCCCACAAGAGGCCCGAGCCTGTTGGGCGCGTCGGGGTCCATCTTGTACAGAGTTATGTTGATGAGAAGCTCCACACGCAGGGATCTGCGGCGGCTTTTCTGCTCGATAAAGGAGGCCACGGAGGCGTATACATAGTCGTGTCCGTCAACCGTTGCCGCCCGCTCCAGCTTTCCCCAGAAGGTGTACTCATAGGCATCGCGGTAGAATGTGAACATGAACAGCTTCCCCTGCCAATTGTCGGCGAAGTCAGTGAACAGTTCCTTGCTTTCGATGTGGAAGTGGAGCGCGTTTCCTTCGCAGTCTACAAAGGCGACGTCGATTTTTGGGCTGTCTTCGTTGGGTTTGCCGTCCACAATCGGCACAAGGTGCATGGGGGATCCGGGGTCAACGAATTTCAGGTTCATGGTCTACAACTCCCTCAAATGTCCAGCGAGAGATTCAGCAGGGGTATGTGCTGCTGTGCGCCGTAGACATCAGTTTCGCCAAGGTCTCCGGAGCATATCGGCCGCTTGACGGTTATCTTGATGGCCTTTGCCGGCGCAAAGTTTACAATGCAGATGATATCGTCAATGCTGATGCGGTATAGATTTGCGAAGTTTTCCGCAGTAAAGAAGCCTGAATCCACCACTTGCCGATAGCTGTCAAAGTCCTTGAAGATGATGTCGAAGGTGAGTTCGTAGGGGCCGGAGTTCTTGGAGCGGATAACGTCGGAGATGTCGAAGAGGCGCGTCATATCAGTTCCCCCTTGTCAAGAGTGGTGAGCCGGATGGGGAAGTGTTCCATCGGATCCGATACTTCCATCAGGTGGTAGAGGCTAAACGCAAAGGCCTCGCCGACCTTGAAGTCGGACGGCGAAAACGGAAACGCCAGGTTGCCTGCGGTGGACTTACGCCCGGGATAGCCGAAGTGGAGCATGGCGGAGCGTGCGAAGGAGCAGACGGTGTTTGCCGCGTCCTGTGTTGCCGCAACGGCTTCTATCACGATGCCGAGTTCGCCGGGTGTTGCCGTAAGCGGCGGCAAGCCGTCGAACATCGCCATAACGCCGTTCTTGCCGTAAAGCTTGAAGTCAAGATGATACTTGCCGATGTTCTGACGCTCGAAGTTGGAGGCGCAGCGTTTCTTCACTTCTTCAACAATGCTGTCGATCTGCTCGATGAAGAGAGGGTCACTGGCGGCGGCGAAGCTTACGGTGCGGTAGCCGAGGCAACGCGCGGCCTCCAGCTTCACGAAGTAGCCGTCTGTCGGCACAAACTTCGTTCCGCGCACCGTCACGGAATTGTCGCTCGTCTGCTCGAATGTTGTCTCGCGAAGATCCAGCATACCGCCGGGGCCCGGCAGCTTGTATGGGTCTGTTTTTTCGTACAGAGTGTGCGCCGCCACCGAGAGGGTCGTACATCTTCGCCGGTCGGACAAAGGCTCCAGGCGGAAGTAGTCCGCGCCAAGATAGCCGAAGAGGCAGTCGCTGCCAGAGCCCGGCGTGCAGGCAAGAGCCGCGCACTCCAGTATCTTGCCCAGATGCAGGGCAAGACCCGGGTCGTAACCGCGCTGTATCGCCAGTGCGGCAAACACAACAGGGTCATACGCCCGCCCGGACAGTATAACCTGCGCGCCCATCTCCAGAGCCTTCACAAACGGTTCGCAGCCCATCTGCCCCACGATGCGCGACGATTCCCGCACGGTGTCCTCTGCCAAGTCCGGCGCGGGGTGCAGGGGAGTTATTTTTCCGTCGCGCAGCTTCTGCAACACGATATCCTTGGGGATCTCCGCGTCGATTATCGCAAGCTTGAAGGTGTAACCTTGTTCGCG
>WRAA01000022.1 GCA_009780445.1 Defluviitaleaceae bacterium | reverse complement strand
GGGCGGCAAGCTTGCGGTATCGGCGGTGAAGGCGCGCGCTTCGTTGCTTGGTCTGCCGTGCTTGCAGCCGGAGCGTATCAAGGATGCGGACGCAGTGCGGCTTCTGCGCGAGTTTAACGCGGATATATTTGTGGTGGCCGCTTACGGGCAGATACTTTCCAGGGAAATATTGGACATGCCGCGGCTGGGCTGTGTGAACGTACACGCCTCCCTCCTGCCCAAGTACCGCGGCGCGGCGCCTATCAACCGCGCCATCATTAACGGCGAGGCGGCCACGGGCATCACTATCATGCAGATGGACGTAGGGTTGGACACAGGCGACATGCTTCTGGCCGAAGAGATCGCCATAGAGGCTGACGACAACGCGGGCAGCCTGCACGACAAGCTGGCCGCGTTGGGCGCGTCCGCGCTCTGCCGCGCCTTGGAGCAGATCGCCGGAGGCTTGGCCAAGCCTGTGCCGCAGGACAACGACCGCGCCACCTACGCCCACATGCTGACGAAGGAAACAGGACGCGTGGACTGGAACGCGGACGCGGCAAGCATTGCAAACCTTGTACGCGGGCTTGCGCCGCGCCCCTGCGCGTGGACGCGCTTGAACGGCGAAACCTTCAAGATATATGCCGCGGAGGCGGACACAGCCGCAGAGGCTTCACGCGCTCCGGGGGAAATTGTTGTAGCCGGCCCGCGGGGGATCGGCGTGGCGGCGGGTGGCGGAGTGCTGTATATCCGCGAGATTCAGCGGCAGAACGGCAAGAGGCTTGCGGCGGAGGAGTTTCTGCGCGGCAACAGCCTTACGCCGGGCGAAAAGTTTGAGAATTGCTAGGGCGTGTTTGAAAACCCGCTTTCGGCGAATTTTCGAGCATAATTTTTTGCCGGGATTAGGAAGCGACGACGACGCGAACCCTCGTGGTTCGCTAGGAGGAGATGACGACGCACGGCGGAAAATTTGCCGAAAATGCGCCGAAATGGGGTTTTCAAACACACCCTAAGGAGTATATGAGCGAATTACACGGAATTGACATACTCTACAGAGACGACGATATGATCGTGGTGCGCAAGCCGCCCGGTATGCCGTGCCAGCCCGACAAGACGGGCGCGGAGGACATGGTGAGCGTGCTTACGGCGGAGCTGCGGGGATACATCGGCCTGGTGCATCGGCTGGACCGGCCGGTGGGCGGGCTGATGGTCTTTGCGCGTAACCCGATCGCCGGGGCGAAGCTTTCGGCACACGCGCACAGCGGCTTCGGCAAGGAATATCTGGCTGTGGTCAGATCCGACGCGCCCCCGCGCGCTTCGGCCGAGCTTCGCAACAGGCTGGTGAAGGACGAGCGCACCAACATGTCGCGCGTGGCGGACAACACGGACGAGGCCGACGCGAAGCCGGCGGTTCTCGACTATACATATGAAGCCACTGCTAACGACCGGGACGGCGAAGCCCTCTACCTTCTGCGCGTGAACCTGCGCACGGGGCGGCACCATCAGGTGCGCGTACAGCTGGCGCACGCCGGTATGCCGATATGGGGCGACGCGAAGTACGGCGCAAAACAGCGCGGACGGCACACCGAAAACATCGCGCTGTGGTCGTGCGGCCTGTCTGTGAAGCACCCGCGCAATGGGCAGGAGATGGCCTTTAGGACATTGCCGGAGGGCGTATATCCGTTTGACCTGTTCGCGCTGAGGTAGTTTGGATGGTGAACATGCACTACTATGAAGATGAGGCATACTCGCAGGGATACGAGCTTGTGGCGGGTATGGACGAGGTTGGGCGCGGGCCGCTGGCGGGGCCGGTGCTGGCTTGCTGTGTGATCCTGCGCAAGGGCGCGCCGCTTGACGGCGTGGACGACTCTAAGAAGCTTTCGCCCAAGAAGCGCGAGAAGCTGGCGGCGATAATCCGGGAACACGCGCTGTCGCTGGGCGTGGGTCTGTGCAGCCACCGCGAGATCGACGAGATGGGCATTTTACACGCGACGCACACCGCCATGGCGCGGGCCGTTTCGCAGATGAAGCTAAGGCCGGAGATCGTGCTGGTGGACGGATATCCCGTGGGCGGCGCGGCCTTTGCGGCCTTGGGCGTGAAGCAGAGGGCGATCGTCAAGGGGGACCGGCTCTCCGTGAGCATCGCGGCCGCGTCCATCGTGGCCAAGGTGGTGCGGGACCGCCTTATGTGTACGCTTGCCCAAGTCTATCCGGCCTACGAATTTGAGACGCACAAGGGCTACGGCACGCCAAAGCATGTCGCGGCCATAAGGGAACACGGAGCCTGCGACATTCACCGGCGCACGTTTTTGAGTAACATTAGACCTCTTCCGAAACTGGACGATACCGGATTTGCGGATCAGTTTCGCGCAAGGCTAGGAGCTGATGACGCCGCGAACCCTTGCGGTTCGCTGGGAGTAAGCGACGACGCATTGCGTGAAACTGGCCGCAAAGATGGTGTCGTCCAGTTTCGGAAGAGGTCTATTAGGAGTGAGCAGGATGAAGGACGGTGAGAAACCCACCGCGCACAAGCAGGCCTATGCCCTACAGTACAACCCCGCCGAACAGGCGCCCAAGGTCGTAGCCGCCGGGCGCGGTTATCTTGCCGAGAAGATCCTGGACAAGGCGCGGGAGTTTAACATTCCCACACACGTGGACGCCGCCTTGGCCGACGAGCTGGCAAAGGTGGACGTGGGCGGCAGCATCCCGCCGGAGCTGTACGAGGTTGTGGCGCAGGTGCTGGTGTTCATCGGCAATTTGGATAGGTACAAGCTGGAAGAACAGGCCGCTAAGCGGCTTCGTTCGTGAACGCGAAGGACGGCCGGCGGGAGTTCGGCAGAATGGGCGAGGAAGTAGCCGCGCGTTATCTGGAGGCCAACGGCTACGGCGTGCTTGCGCGGAACTACCGCCGCGAGGGTTGTGAAGTTGACATAATCTGCCGTGCGCCCTGCGGCTGCCTGGTGTTCACCGAGGTTAAGACGAGATCGCGCGGAACCTACGGCGAAGGCTTCGAGGCTGTCGAACGCGTGAAACAGGCGCGTATAGTGAAGGTCAGTTTGTCCTACATATCAGAGCATGTGGCCGGCGACTGCGACATACGGTATGATGTCGTAAGCGTGACCATCGGCGGCTTTGAAAATACTATAGAACACTTCGTCAACGCGTTTGACGCGTGTTGAGGAGATATCAGCTATGAAGATTAACGACTGCAACGGGCTGAAATATGTTACCTTCGACAATATATCGGCCACCGGCCTTGTGAACCACGCCTTCAGCACGCGTGTGGGCGGTGTGTCCGAAGGCTGTTTCGATTCGCTGAATCTGGGGCTTAGCAGGGGAGACGTGCGCGAACACGTGCAGGAGAACTACCGCCGCATATCGAGGGCGGTGGGCTTTAACTGGAACAACGCCGTGTTCTCGAACCAGTCCCACGAAATAAACGTACATCGCGCCACGGCGCAGGATCGCGGAAACGGCGTTACGCGCCCGACCACGGTGCGTGATACCGACGGATTCGTCACGAATGTTGAGAACGTGGTGCTGCAAACATTCCACGCGGACTGCGTACCCGTGTTCCTTGTGGATCCTGTGCGGCGGGCGGCGGGGCTTGCCCACGCGGGCTGGAAGGGCACCCTGCGCGAAGTGGCCGCCGTCACCCTGCGGCGTATGACTGCCGAGTTCGGCACGGATCCGGCGGATGTCTTGGCCGGCCTCGGGCCCGGCGTGGGGCCGGAATACTTCCTGGTGGACGCTGATGTGGCCGAGAGGTTCCACACAGAGCTGCCCTTCTCCGCCGAATTCACCATACAACACGCCGACAAGCTCACGATAGACCTGTGGAAGGTGAACCGCCGAAGCTTGGAAAACGCGGGCGTAAAGCCGTCGAACATCGAGGATTCGGGGCTTTGCACGTATACCCGCGCGGATCTGTTCTATTCGCACCGCCGCATGGGCGCGACCGACCGCGGCGCGATGGCGGCCTTTATTGAGATAAGGGTCTGTGAGTAAATAAACTTCCACAGCTTCCGCAGGATTTTTGTGCGGATGCAAGGAAGTGACGACGACGCGAACCTTTGTGGTTCGCCAGAAGGAGCTGACGCAGCAACCGTGCAAAAAGACAAGGAAGATGGGAAGTTTATTTACTCACAGACCCTAAAGACGGGGTGCGGCGAATGTTGATCACAGGCGTTGAACCGGACAGCATCGCGGAGGAGCTGGGCATAGAGCCGGGGGACAAGCTAGTGAGCATAGGCGGCGTGATGCCAAAGGATGTGTTCGACTACCGCTACATCATGGACAGCGAGAGCCTGGAGGTATGTGTCGAGAAGCCGGACGGCCAAGCCTATATCTATGAAGTGGAGAAGTACGCCGACGAGGATCTGGGTCTGTGCTTCGAAACAGCCTTGATGGACAAACCCGCCCGCTGCAGCAACAAGTGTATATTCTGCTTCATCGACCAACTGCCGCCGGGTATGCGCGAAAGCCTCTACTTCAAGGACGACGACATTCGGCTGTCCTTCCTGCAAGGCAACTATGTAACTCTCACGAACATCAGCGACGCGGAGTTTGCCCGCCTGATGTCCTACCATCTCTCGCCGATCAACATATCGGTACACGCCATGGATCCCGCCCTGCGCGCACGCATCATGCTGAACCCGAAAGCGGCGGACATATCGAAGCGGCTGGACGCTCTGCGCGACGCGCGTATCGAGATGAACTTCCAGATCGTGCTGATGAAGGGGATCAACGACGGGGCGTACATGGACGACACGATACGCGCTCTTGGGGCGTATATGCCCTTGGCGCGCAGCCTGTCGGTGGTGCCTGTGGGGCTGACGAAGTTTCGAGCCGGCCTGCCGTACCTGCAAACCTTCACGAAGCAGGACGCCGCGCGGGTTCTCGAGCAGGTGCGGGACCGGAACGCGGAGTTTAAACGGGAACACGGCACGTCCTTCGTATACGCGGCGGACGAATTCTATCTGAAAGCGGAGGAGCGGCTGCCCGCCTATGATTATTACGAGGACTTCCCGCAGATAGAAAACGGCGTGGGTATGCTGACCGCGCTTGACAAAGAATTCCGGGATGCAATGGCCGCGCGCCGGGCAACAAATATGCGGGCCGCGCGGACGAGCGTGGTGACGGGAAAGGCCGCATTCAGTACCATTTCACGCTTGGCAGACATTTCCTGTAAAAAATTTGGGCTTGACATTAACACGATTTGCGTTGATAATAGGATATTCGGGGAAGATATTACGGTGTCGGGGCTTCTGACAGGCGGGGATATTTCCAGCTGTTTGTCGGAGCTTTCGCGCGAAGAATTGGGTGAGAGGGTGTTGCTGCCCTTGAACATGTTTAGAAGCGGCACCGATACCTTCCTGGACGGGACAACGGCGGCGCAGCTTGCTGAATCCTTATCCGTTACTGTAAGCATTGTGGAAACGAGAGGACAAGCGTTTCTTGAGGCTATATTATCTTAAAAGGGGTGGCGCCGGTGAATAACGGCAGACATGTTATGAGGAAGTCGCTTAGCATGAGGATCACGATCATAATCTTTATGCTGATGATTGTTAACGTAGTTGTTATAGTGGGAGCGGGAACGTTGATCTTCTACAATGACGGCCGCGTTATGAACCTTGTTTTCTTGGCATTGATCTCCGCCGTGGTGAACGGGCCGCTGATATACTTCGGCGTAACGCGGATGTTGCAGCGCGCGCTGAACAGGCTAGATTCAAGCATCCAGGCGTTCTCAAACGGCGAACTTGTGTTTCGAACGCGCAAGGAAAACGAGCCGGACTCCGTGGGCAGGATCTATATGTCCTTCGGAAAGCTTGCCGGAACCTACTCGATGCTCATCCAGGATCTTAAATATATGGCGGAAGAGCACAAGCTCGGCCACTATAACGTGCGCATAGACGAAAGCAAGTACACAGGCAACTTCGCCAACATCGTCAAAGAGATCAACGAGATGACATTCCTCTACGTTGACGACACCGTTGAGATCCTTAGGGTTCTGAAGGAGTTCGGCAACGGCAACTTTGACGTGCAGGTTCGCAAGTATGAAGAGAACTGGGCATGGGCGAATGAGGTTATGAACGATATGCGCGAAAACTTGCAGCATGTTGTTGACGAGATAAACATGCTTGCGGAAAACGCGTCCAGGGGCAACTTCAACGTGACTGTGGACGAGGGCAACGCCACGGGCGAATTCAAGCTTATGTTCAGGCGCATGAACGAATTCATCCGCAATATCAACGAACCTCTCTCGAAGATCGAACACAACGTGCTGATAATGTCGCAGGGCGACTTCTCGCCGCTGGACGACAAGTTCCAGGGCGTGTTCGAAAACTTGCGCAACAGCTGTAACGTAACAAACGCAAGATCCGAAAAGACTATCAACGACATTGCCGAAATACTCAAGTCCATAGCGCAGGGAGACCTTACGGTAACAGGCCACGACAAGATCATCTACGCGCCCATACGCGAGGCTATCGGCACCATCCTGGAGTCGCTCAACAATTCCATGACAGAGATAAACGCCATGGCCGACAAGCTGGACATCTCCTCCGATATTTTGGAGGAAAACTCGGCTTCGCTGGCAAACAGCACCAGCATACAGGCTTCCACAGTGGAAGAGCTTCACGCAAGCATGGAGCAGATGTCCGCAAACGCCACGCTCAGCAGCAAGAGCGCGGAAAACGCGGCAAGGCTCTCGAAGGAGTCCGACGATTACGCACGCGCTGGCGACAAGGACATGCGCCTTATGCTTGTGGCGATGGAACGCATCAAGGAATCCAGCTCGAACATTTCCAAGGTTATCCGCGTTATCGAGGACATAGCTTTCCAGACAAACTTGCTTGCCCTCAACGCGTCGGTGGAAGCCGCAAGAGCGGGGGAACACGGCAAGAGCTTCGCCGTTGTGGCTGACGAAGTGCGCACGCTGGCATCCCGTAGCCATACGGCCGTGAAGGATACCACGGCTCTTATCGAGGACTCGATCAACAAGGTTGACAGCGGACTCAAGAACGTGGAGGACGTGGAGGAATCCCTCGCCAAGATCGTGGAGGACGTGTCGCAGGTTTCGGAGATGATCGGCCATATCTCCAATGTTTCCGAAGAGCAGAGCAGCTCGCTGGAACAGCTGTTGCAGGCCGTGGACAGCATGTCCAACGTCTTACAGGATAATTCGCGGGCGTCGCAGGACTGCTCCACGGTTTCGAAGGAAGTTGCGGATCAGGCCAGAGTTCTGAAGAACATGGTCTCGTTCTACAAGCTCCGCGGAAGATAATACGCAGCACGAAAGGATACTACAATGCCAAAGCCCGTTGTCGCAATAGTCGGCCGGCCAAATGTGGGGAAGTCAACTCTGTTTAACAGGCTGGCCGGCGAACGCATCTCGATAGTTGAGGATACACCGGGCGTAACGCGCGATCGGATTTACGCCGACGCGTCGTGGCTGAACCACGACTTCACCTTGGTGGACACCGGCGGGCTGGAGCCTGATTCCGACGAGATACTCTTCCGCCAAATGTTCCGCCAGGCGGAGCTTGCCATGGAGACCGCCGACGTAATACTCTTCGTGGTGGACGTAAAGACCGGCGCGACGGACGCTGATGTGGAGATCGCGAACCTTCTGCGCAAACACCGCAAGCCCGTGCTGCTTATCGTAAACAAGGTGGACGTCATGACGAAGGAGAACCTTGACGTCTACGAGTTCTATACGCTTGGCCTTGGCGAGCCTATTTCCGTTTCGGCGGGGCAGGCCCTGGGGCTTGGCGACATGCTGGACGAAGTTGTGGCGCGTTTCCCGGATGGTGTTGGAGCGGACGACGACGCGGACTGTATAAAGGTGGCCATAGTCGGCAAGCCCAATTCCGGCAAATCATCCCTTATCAACCGCATCCTGGGCGAGGAGCGGGTGATCGTCAGTGACATCCCCGGCACCACGCGCGACGCTATTGATACATATGTGGAGCGCGAAGGCCGGCGGTACATGCTGATAGACACGGCGGGCATACGCCGCAAGAGCAAGATCCGCGAGAACATCGAGAAATACAGCATTGTACGCGCCGTGGCGGCCATTGAACGCGCGGATGTCTGCATATTGATTATCGACGCGCAGGAGAACATCAGCGACCAGGACACCAAGATCGCCGGCATTGCGCACGAACGCGGAAAGGCCGCCATCGTGGCCGTAAACAAGTGGGACACCATCGAGAAGGACACCCACACCATGAAGAAGTTCCAGATCGACCTTGAAACGGAGCTTGCATACATGCCTTACGCGCCGAAGATGTTTATTTCGGCCTTGACGGGTCAGCGCGTTCCGAAAATATTCGAGATGATCAAAACTGTGTCGGAGAATTCGGCTCTGCGTGTGTCCACGGGTGTGCTTAACGAGGTGTTGGCGGAGGCCACGGCCGTGGTACAGCCGCCGAGTGATAGAGGCAAGGCTCTGCGCATATACTACGCTACACAGGTTTCGGTGAAGCCGCCGACGTTCATCCTCTTCGTAAACGACAGCAAGCTGATGCACTATTCCTACAGACGTTACATCGAGAACCAACTGCGCGCGGCCTTCGGCTTTGTCGGAACGCCCATACACTTTATCGTGAGGAACAAGGAGTAGCACGGGATGGAATTTCTTATGGAATCGGGAATGTTCCGCGTAGCGGCATTGCTGATCGGGTATATTTTGGGCAATGTGCAGACATCCTACCTATTTGGCAGGATGTTTCGCGGTACGGATATACGCGACCACGGTTCGGGCAACGCCGGCACCTCCAACACGATACGCACCTTCGGCGCGGGTGTCGGCGCACTGGTCTTTGCTGTGGACGTTCTCAAGGCAGTTGCGGCGTTCGCGCTGTGCATGTACATTTTCGGCGGCGTCCACGGGCTGATTCCTGGGGTCTACGCGGGCGCGGGCGTGGTGCTTGGCCACAACTTTCCCGCCATCATGGGCTTTCGCGGCGGCAAGGGTATCGCTTCCACCATCGGTGTGATGATCTGCGTTGTTGACTGGCAGATGGCCTTGATCCTTGTGGTGCTTGGCCTTGCGCTGTTGTTCGGCACCAAGATGGTGTCCGTTGCGTCCCTCGCGCTGACCTTGGCGTTTCCTGTGCTGCTGCTGACCTTTGGCTACGCCGCGGAGGTTGTTGCGGTGTCGGCCTTGCTGACGGTTCTGGCGTGGGTGCTGCACAGGGGGAACATCCGGCGGATTCTGGCGGGCGACGAGCGTAAGCTCAGCCTTGGCAAGGGCGGGTGACCGGCATGAGCGTGCGCAAGGAAAAGGAAAAGTTACGACCTGGGGAGCGCGGCGAGATAATGGGCGCGCTTTCGTTGTTCACGCACATTGGGCTGACGATGCTCATTTGTATCGCGGGCTGTACCTTTGTGGGAATATTCCTGGATAATCGGCTGGGCACGGGCCCGGTGCTGATGTTTGTGTTCATTCTGCTTGGCATAGCGTCGGCCTTTTGGTCGGCTTACAAAATTATTATCAAGACGATGAAGTAGGTGACGGCATTGTCGAACTTAACAGATATGGCGAAGAAGCTGATTGTCGGAGTTATCATACTCTTCTTCGCGATTGCCGCCGGGGCGTTTGTGTTCTTCCGCGGCGACATTTACGGGTTTATCGAGTTTGCGCTGGGGCTGTTCCTGGGTTCGCTCTGCGCGTGTATGCGGGTTGTGTCCATGGATATCACCGTGCGCAAGAGCGTCGAAAGCGGGAAGTCCGGCGTTGTGGCCTTCCTTTTGCGTTATGTTTTCACGGTGGTTGTTGTTGCGGCCGCGGCGTTGATAGACATTTTCAACCTCTGGGCGACTGTCGCGGGGCTGCTTTCCCTGCAAGTTGCGGCGTATATCGTTCCGCTTGTCTCAAAAGAAGAATAAGTTATTGGTTACGTGTTGACACAATTCATTAAAATAGTGTAAAATAGTGAAGGCAGTTATGAAATTAACATATAGAAAGAGGAGGGGAGAATGGCATGGATGGCATGGAGAGTGGTTCGGGAACCGTAGCGGGGCAGTTGAACATCGAGTTCTACGGTTATCTGTTCGGTTTCGAGAACCTGTGGCTTACCGAATCTTTGCGGAACATGTGGATCATCAGCGCGGCTATGATTGTTGTGGCGGTGTTGATACGTATCGGCATGTCTAAGTGGGATCCGGACAACCCAACCGGCGTCCAGAACGCTGTAGAGGCAATCATCGAGACGTTCCACAACTATGTACGATCCGTCATGGGCGACAAGTATGCCTACTATGGAAACTGGTACTTCACGGTGTTTTTCCTGATACTGTTTTCAAACTTGTCGGGGCTGGTGCTTCTGCGCAACCCAACGGCGGACATAACGCTGACCTTCGCGTTTTCGCTGACAACGTTCGCCATTATTCACGTGTCGGGCATTATCAGGAGCAAGGGCAACTACTTCAAGGGATACCTTGCGCCGCACCCCGTAATGCTTCCGCTGAATATCATCGGCGAAATCGCCCCGGCGATATCGCTGGCGATGCGTCTTTTCGGCGTTGTGGTGGGTGGTCTTACGGTTAGCGTATTGGTGTACAATGTTGCACCATGGCCGGCGCGTATCGGCTTCCCGGCTCTGATCCACGGTTATTTCGACCTTTTCAGCGGAGTGCTTCACGCATTTATCTTCCTTACGCTGAGCCTTGTGTTCATCAGGAACAAGCTTCCTGAATAGGACATAGTTCTTCAAGGGCTGAGTACACGCCCGACCACAATCATCATATCTTTGGGAGGAATTGTAAATGGAATTGTTACCTCTGGAACTTGTAATGGCTTTTTCCGCTCTTGGCGCGGGTGTAGCGGTTTGCGCAGGTCTTTGCACCGCTATCGGCCAGGGTTTTGTCGCCGGCAAGACTGTTGAGGGTATCGCGCGTCAGCCCGAAGCACGCGGCTCGCTCATGTCCACAATGCTTATCGGTTGCGCCATCTCCGAAACATCCGGTATCTACGGCCTTGTTATCGCCCTGATACTGCTCTTTGCCAACCCTTTCATGTAAGAAGGCTTGCCGTGCGGCCTGCGCCGTACTATTCTGAATGAAAGGAGTGGTGAGTTTGAATCACTTGATGCACAGCTTGAGTTCCGATGTTGTCCTGCTTACGGGCGGGCAGCCCCGTATGCTTGGGTTTGACGAAGCTCTGGTCTTTGGCATAGGCTTTAACGTGCTGAACGTGGCGGTGCTGGCGTATATCCTCTGGAAGGTGCTGTACGGCCCTGTCAAGAAGTTCTTGGCGGATCGCGAAGCCCGCGTGAAGTCGCAGATAAGCGACGCCGAGGCAATGCGCAAGGACGCCGAAGGCTACAAGAGCGAGTATTCCGCAAAGCTTGGCGAGATCGACAACGAAAAAACAGGTATCCTGGACAGCGTGAAGAAACGCGCTCTCACCGACGAAGCCGCAATCATCAAGAAGGCGAATGAATCGGCGGAGCAGCTGAAGTCCCGCGCATATGAAGATATCGAGCGCGAAAAGGACAAGGCCAAGGATGAAATGAAGAAGCAGATACTCGAACTCTCGACAATTCTCACAATGCGCTATATCTCGGGAGCTATCGACAGCAGCCACCAAGACAAGCTTCTTGACGACATTATCGAGGAAATGAGGGTTGCTAAGTGGCAGAGCTAGTTTTCAGCCGTTATAGCGAAGCCTTCTTCGACCTTGCCCGGCAAACCGGCCAAATGGAACGCTTTGCCGACGACGCGAAGCTTGTGCTGACCGCGCTTGACACAAGCCCGCAGGCGGAGGGCGGCAGCAATCTTGGCGAGTTCCTGTGCCACCCGCAGATATCCGAGGCCGACAAGATCGGCGTGCTGGAGGCTTCGTTAAAGGGCAAGGTAGCTGACGAGACTGTCGGGCTTATCGTAGTGATAATCAGGAAGCAGCGCGAAAGCGAGCTTGCCGATATCTTGAGGTCCTTCCTGAAAAAGGTGGACGAGTTTAACAGGCTTGCCCAGGCGCACATAACCTCCGCCGTACCCATTGACGAAGGACGCCTGGAGACCATCCGCGGCATCCTTAGCGAGAAGTTCGGCAAGAAGATCGTGATAACTACCAGCATCGACAAGGATCTCATTGGCGGCTTAAAAGTATTGATCCAAGGCTATAGCTTCGACCGAACCATAAAAGGATCTATCAACGAGCTTAAAGCCGGTATCTATTAGTAAAGAGGTGGTTGACGGATGATGCTACGACCCGAGGAGATAGCCTCGGTTATTAAGGATCAGATACAAGCATATTCCTCGAAGCTCGAAGTTTCTGAGGTCGGGAGCGTTATAAAGGTGGGCGACGGTATCGCGCACGTTTATGGCCTGGAGGCCGCGATGAGCGGGGAACTGCTGGAGTTTGAAGGCGGCGTAATGGGCATCACGCTGAACCTTGAAGAGGACAGCATCGGTGCGGTTCTTATGGGGCCTGACAAGGGCATTAACGAGGGCAGCCTGGTTAAGCGCACTTACAAGGTTTCGGAAGTTCCCGTCGGCGACGCTATGATGGGGCGTGTGGTAGATGCCCTTGGCCAGCCTATCGACGACAAGGGGCCGATAGCCGCTTCCGGCACGCGCCCGATAGAACGCGTCGCCCCAGGCGTTATCACGCGCCAGGAAGTTAATGTGCCGTTGCAAACGGGCATCAAGGCCGTAGACGCCATGATACCCATTGGACGCGGGCAGAGAGAGCTTATCATAGGCGACAGGCAGACGGGCAAGACGACCCTCTGCATCGACACAATACTCAACCAGAAGGGCAAGGACTGCCGCTGTATCTACGTGGCCATAGGCCAGAAGGCCTCTTCTGTTGCGGCCATTGTGCGCACGCTTACGGAACACGGCGCGATGGAGTACACCACCGTAGTCTGCGCAACGGCCAGCGATCCCGCCCCGCTGCAATATATCGCGCCGTACTCCGCTACGGCCATCGGCGAAGAGTGGATGGAGAACGGCAAGGACGTACTGGTGATCTACGATGATTTGAGCAAGCACGCCGTGGCGTACCGCGCGCTCAGCCTGTTGCTGCGCCGCCCGCCGGGCCGCGAAGCTTATCCCGGCGACGTATTCTACCTCCATTCGCGCTTGCTGGAACGCGCGGCGAGAATGGCTCCGGAGTTCGGCGGCGGATCCCTCACGGCTCTGCCGATCATCGAGACCCAGGCCGGCGACATCTCCGCCTACATCCCCACAAACGTTATCTCCATCACCGACGGGCAGATCTTCCTCGAGACGAACATGTTTAACGCGGGCGTGCGCCCGGCCATCAACACGGGGCTTTCCGTTTCGCGCGTGGGTGGTGCGGCGCAGACCAAGGCCATGAAGAAGCTGGCCGGGCCTGTGCGTATCGAGCTTGCCCAGTATCGCGAGCTTGCGGCGTTTGCCCAGTTCGGCTCGGATCTCGACAAGGACACGCTGGAGCGGCTGCGCGCCGGCGAACGCCTTACGGAGATATTCAAGCAGAAGCAGTACAGCGGCATGGCGGTGGAGCATCAGACCATTGTGCTGTATGCCATCACGCGGAAGTTTATGGCGGATGTGGAAGCCTCGAAGGTGTCGGAGTTTGAGAAGCGTCTTGTGCAGTACATGGACGAGACACACGCGGACATCGTGGAGGAGATCCGTTCGACACGCGACATTTCGCAGGACAACGACGGAAAACTCGCCGCGGCTATCGAAGCATTTAAGAAGAGCGAAAATATAAGCGACCTATAGGAAGTGTCATATGCCTACAATGAAGGCCATCAAAGGCAGGATCAAGAGCGTTAAAAGCACGCAGCAGATAACCAAGGCGATGAACCTTGTTGCGACGTCCAAGCTTTCACGCGCGCGTGACAGGCTTCGGAAGGAACGCCCTTATTCCGAACAAATGCGCCTGTTGCTGGCACGCATAGCGCGGGATGTGGACCTTTCTATACACCCATATTTTGCGCCCGGCCTTGGCGAAAAGACCTTGATAGTGCTGGTTACAGGCGACAGAGGGCTGTGCGGGGGTTATAACACCAACGCCTGCCGCGCGTGTAACGAGCTTCTGGGCAAGTTCCCGAACGCCGAGTTTGTGTGTGTGGGCAGCAAGGGACGTGATTATTACGCAAGGCGCGGCAAGACCGTGGTCAACACTATCACGGGCATAACCGAAACGCCGATACCGCCTGACGCGCAGGAGATCGCGCAGACG
>WRAA01000021.1 GCA_009780445.1 Defluviitaleaceae bacterium | reverse complement strand
TTTTTGCGTAATTGCGTCGTCATTCGCTCCTAGCGTACCCTGTGGGTACGCGTCGTCCCTCATTCCTAGCACTTACGCAAAAATCCTGCGTTTGCTTGGAGTGTTTTCAAGTCGAATGGCTATAGTTACCTCGTTGAGAATTTTCTGAGCATCGGCAGGGCTTCGCCGAGAATGTCCACGAAGCGCGCGGCTTCGTCCAATGTGTTTGCGGCCGAGAAGGAGAGGCGCACAGAGCTTTCGGCGCGTTCCCCGGGCAGGCCGTAGTGCGTCAGAATGTTCCTGTCCTTCTTGCGGGCACTACAGGACGACCCGGCCGAGACGCACACGCCCTTGCCCGAAAGATGGTTGATCAGGGTTTCAGACCTCACGCCGGCGAAGCTCATGTTCAGGATGTATGGCGAGACTTTGCCCCCGCCGTTTAGCTCCGCGCCCATGCTGCGTGCGTGTGCGGCGATGTATTCCTTCACACCCGCCGCGTGTTCCGCGGCCGCGTCCAAACCGGCGAAGGCGATCTCCGCGGCCGTCACAAACGCCGATATCGCGGGAACGTCCGCCGTGCCCTGCCGTAACACGCCCACGATACCGCCGCTGTTTGTCTCCGCGCTGATAAGCGGCAGAAGCCGCTTGCCGAAGCACAACCCGCCGACGCCCTTCGGCCCGCCCACCTTGTGCGACGCAAAGGTCAAAATGTCGGGCAGATTCATGTCCACACCGTGCTTGCCGAAGCCGGCTACTGCGTCAACGTGCAGCAGGGACTGCGGGCCGGCGGCCTTGATAACGCCGCTGACAGCCTGTAAGTCGGCCATTACGCCTGTTTCGTTGTTCACGTGCATAAGGCTTACGAGAGCCGGGGAGCCGTCCAGCGCGGCCTCCAGAGCGTCCAAGCACAGCGAACCGTCCGCGCCGTGCGGAACGTAGACAACTTCATGCCCGCTGTTCCCGAGATAGGCGCAGACACCACGCACGGAGGAATGTTCCGCAAGGCTGCTCACGATGCGCTTCTTCCGCGCTCCGTGGCCTGTGCTTTGCGCCGCCGCCAGCATTGCCAGACTGTTCGCCGCGCTTCCGCCGGAGGTAAACACAACTTCCGCATCCGCTCCAAGCATCCTCGCAACTGCCGCCTTGCACTGCGCAAGCCGTGTTTCCGCGGCAAAGCCCGGGGAGTGCAGGGAGTTGGCGTTTGCGTACAGCTCCCGCGCGGCGCGGTCATACTCCGCCAGAGCCTCTTCCCGCGGACGTGTTGTTGCCGCGTTGTCAAAATAGATTATGCCGTCCGCCACGCTTAGAGCCTGTTCAGTATCTTTTCCCCATCGTCTTTGCGGTCGATTTTCCGCCATTCGTCGTCACCTCCTTCTAACGTACCCTACGGGTACGCGTCGTCGTCGGTTCCTAGGGCGTGTTTGAAAACCCCATTTCGGCGCATTTTCGGCAAATTTTCCGCCGTGCGTCGTCAGCTCCTCCTAGCGCACCACAAGGGTTCGCGTCGTCGTCGCTTCCTAGCCCGGCAAAAAATTATGCTCGAAAATTCGCCGAAAGCGGGTTTTCAAACACGCCCTAGACTGGCGAAAAATCGCCTCGCAAATCCGACGGGAAAAAGATACTGAACAGGCTCTTACAGTTCCTCACGCGCACACAGGAATAGGATCACCGCAGTGATGGCCGCCGTCTCCACACGCAGTATGCGGCGGCCAAGGCTTACGCTCTCCACGCCCTTGTCGCGCATGGCCTTGATCTCGCTTTTGTCGAACCCGCCCTCCGGCCCTATGAATATGGCCACGTTCTGCACGCTGGCACGTTGGTACGCCGCGCGCGCATACTGCTCGGTTTCATTCTCGTTTGCCACGAATGTATGCTCGTACTGCGAAAGGCTGTCCAACGCCTCCCGGAACGGCAGAACGCTGGTTATCGCCGGGATGATATCGCGCCCGGACTGCTGTGCGGCCTCCTTGGAAATTTTCTGCCAGCGGTGCGCCTTCACCGCCGCGTTTGCGGGGTGGGTCTGTGTGCGGTTTGTCAGCACCGGCACAATCTCCGATACGCCAAGCTCGACACACTTCTGGATTATCAGCTCCATTTTGTCGAACTTTGGCACGGCCTGCATCAGCGTGATTCTGCAGCCCGGCTCGGCGTCGGCTTTCTTCTTCGACACAATCGTGACCTGCGCGTCGGCTCTCGACATATCCGTTATTTCCGCGGTGTACACAATCCTTTTCTCGGAGTTGCACAGCTCCAGCGTCTCGCCGATTTTCGGGCGAAGCACCCGCAGATGGTCGAAGTCCTCCCCGCTTATCGCCAATTTTCCGCCAACACCTATTGTTGCGTCTGTAAAGAATCTTGTCATACCGCAGCTCCTCGCCGAAATCCGGCCTTGATGGCAACCCAGCCGTCCTCTTCCTTTATCTCGCCTATCGTGAATCCATGTTCATCAAGCGCGGCCGTCACATCGCCCAGCCTCTCGCTGATAATGCCCGACGACACAAACACGCCGCCGGCGCCAAGCACCCGCGCAACATAGGGAGCCAGAGCGATAACCACATCCGCGACAATGTTCGCCGTCACCAAGTCATAGCTGACGTTTTGTATCTCCGAAAGGTCGTGGCCTTCCGTGGAAGTGCCGTCCAGCACATTTCCCGCGAACACGCGGTACCGCGCGGGGTCTATGCCGTTTAGCGCGGCGTTTTCGTGCGCGATCTGCGCCGCCGTGGGGTCTATGTCCACCGCCGCGGCCTCCCGAACGCCCAGCAGCATCCCGATAACCGACAGTATGCCGCTGCCGCAGCCGATGTCCAGCATCCTCCGCGCACCCGGCGCGGTTTCCTCCAGCATTTCCACCACCAGCCGCGTACTCTGGTGCAGACCCGTGCCAAAGACATGCCCCGGCTCGATGTTGAACACCACGTCGCCCGGCAAGGCGTCATAACGTTCCCATGTGGGTACGATCACAACAGACCTTCCTAAACGAAAGGGCTTGTAGTGCTTGCGCCAGCCGGAGAGCCACACGTCGTCGTCCAGCTTGTCCGAAAAAGTCAGGCATAGCTCGCCCAGGCTGCCCGCCGGGTTGTCCGCGCCCAGCTGCCTGAGCGCGTCCCGCACCATGCCCAGCGTCTCCCGCCCGGTGTCGTTGTCGCGCACATAGAACTTTACGACAACGCCGGCATCTTCGGCGGACATCAGAGAATCGTCAACATAGTCCCAGTTCAGCGGGTTCGTCTCCAGAAACTTCCGCATTTCCGCGGTGTCCACGATCTCCGTTCCCTCTATGCCGCAGTCCATCAGCGTAGCCGCCGCAAGATCCGAGCCCTGCCCGTTCGTCTGTATCCTTGCTTCAATCCATTCCATAATTTCAATCACCTGCCGACATTATACCACACAAGAAAGGCGCGGACAATACAAAAACCTTGAATCATCAAGGTTTTTGTGCGGAAGCAACTGATGTTATGCTTGCGCCGTCCTTCTGCGTTCATAAGCAATGGCGGCCAACGCGCCCAGCACCAGTACGGCGGAGACAACTTGGGAGGCCGGCAGGCCTGTACCCCAGAAAATCAGGGAATCCGCCCGCAAGCCTTCAATGAAGAAACGCCCCGTGCCGTATGCCACGAAGTAGAGCAGGGCCATTTCCCCCACGAACTTCTTGCGGCGTTTGTAGAGCATGAGAAGGCCGAAAGCGGCGAAACACCAGAGCGATTCGTAGAGGAATGTCGGGTGAACCTGTATGTACTGTGCGCCGTGAGCCGTCAGCATGTTTGCGAACATCTCTTCGGAGACGGGGCCGCGTGTGTCGTCCAGCCGTATGGCCATGGCGAAGAGGGAATCGGTGTAGCCGCCGTAGGCCTCTCTGTTAAAGAAGTTGCCCCAGCGGCCGATGGCCTGGCCTACGAGAATGGTGGGTATCGCCGTGTCGGCGTATTGGCGTATCGGCATCTTGTTAAAGCGCAGATAGGCACAGGCGAACAGGATGGCGAAGATCACGGAGCCGTAGATGGCAAGCCCGCCGCCGCGCAGGTTAAAGATTTGCAGAAGGTCGTGACGGTAGCTTTCCCACTGGAATGCCACATAGAACAGCCGCCCGCCCACAAACGCCCCCACAAGCCCCCAGGTAAGCAGGTTCATGTAGACATCGGGGTTCTGCCCCGTTAGCTTGGCCTCGCGCACGGCTAAACCCGTCGCCGCCAAGACCCCAAGGGCGATCAGGAAGCCGTAGAAATAGATGTGAAACCCGCCGACAGAGAAAACCACGCGCGAAACATTGTCTAACGTGATACCCAGGTTCGGGAACAAAATATCAGGGCTGTTCATTGTGGTTGCTCCTCGCTAATATATTACTGACAGGACGTGATTGTCGCCGCCGAACAGCTCGTCCAGCCGGGTGTTGAGGTCGTCTGCGCACAGGCCGGTATAGGCCGCCATAAGGCTGAAGATGTCGCCCGCGTCCGCCGCGTACAGGTCTGCCTGGAGGTTGCGCATTGCCTCGATATTGTTAAAGAGGCGGAAGAAGCCGCCCACGTGCTTCCCGCGCACCTGCTCGAAGCGCGTTTGGTCTACGCCCTGCTTGCGCACCCGCGCTATTTCGCGCAGGATAGCCTCCCGCGCCCGTCCAGGCTCGGCGGAGACCGCGCCGAACACGGCTTGGCCGAAGCCCCTGCCGGAAATGTATTCGCGGGAGAGCGGCGTGTCCGCAAGCCCTTCGCGGTACATAGCGGCGTAAGCGTCGGAACTCGCGCCCACAAGCACGTCCAGCAGAACCTTGGCGGACGCGGCCTTGCGCTGTGCGGTTGCCGCGTCAAGCGGGCTAAGGTTTACGTTCTCCTTAAAGCCAAGGCTGAACATCGGCTTGGACAGCTTCATGTCACTGCTTACAAAATCGCGAACAACGCCCGGCGGCTCTTCCGTGTGCAAGCGCGTGAGGCCGTGTGCCTTGGGCGCGTTCAGGAAGGCCTTGCGGGCGGACTTGTAGACCTCTTCGCGGGCGAAACGCCCCACGCAGACAAGAGCCATGTTGGACGGATGATAGAACGCTGTGTGGACTTGGTGCAGAACGTCCGGGGTGATGCTTGCGATGGAGTCCGCGTTGCCCAAGATGCTGTCGCGAACGTTGCTCGCGCTGTACATGGCTTGCTGTAAATTGCTGTAGCCGCGCCAGAACGGGTTGTCGTCGTACATGGTGATCTCCTGGCCGATGATGCCCTTCTCCTTCTCCACATTCTCAATGGTAAAGTGCGGCACGGTGACAAGGCGCAGGAGCAGGCGCAGGTTTTCGTAGAACATGTCGGTACAGCTGAAATAATATGCCGTGGACTGGAAGTTTGTGTAGGCGTTTACGCTTGCGCCAAGCTTCACAAACTCGTCGGAGAACTGTAGGCGCGCGTCCTCGAACATCTTGTGTTCCAAGAAGTGGGCGACACCCGCCGGGGGCGTATACTCCCGCCCGCCAAAGACAAAGCGCGCGTCAACCGAACCATAGTTGACGCAGAGCATTGCGGTCTGGCTCACATAGTCCTTGCGTGGTATTATATAACATGTGAGGCCGTTTTGCAACTTGTTAATGTACATAGATTCGCCCGGGATGATGCTGTTCAGAAGTTTCTCCAACTTAGAACACCTCCTCCATAATTTGGCTTCGGATTGTTGAGGAGGTGTTCTTAACCACCTTCCTCCGCGTCATTGCCGAGCGTGTAGATCGTGTCAAGGCCGAGGGCCGACGCGGCGCGGCGTATGTCCTGCGCCGTGACGGCGCGCAGCTTGTTCGACACTTCGTCCGGGCTGTCCTGCTCGCCTTGCAGCATCTGCATTGTGTAAAATTCCAGCAACTGGCCCGGGTAGTCCTTGATGCTCTCGTACTTCTTGAGAAGGCTCTTCAATGCGTTTTCAAGCTCCGCGGCTGCCGCGCCGCCTTCGGTTAGGTCCGCAAACTGGTGCTGTACGAGCTTGGCGGCCTTGCCGAAGTTTGCCGTGTCTACGCCGGCGTGTACGGCTATGATACTTTTTAGCCTGTAGAGCGTACTGCTGACGGAGTAGGCCATGCTCTCGCGCTCCCGCACCACCGTGAACAGCCGCGAACTTCCGTAGCCGCCGAACAATTCGTTAAACATCATAAGGGCGTAGGCCGTGCCGCCCGTCTGCGGAATGTCTCCGCGGTAGCCCATGGCCAGGTTACCCTGATGGGTGTCGGCGTGTTCGTGTACGTTCTTGCGCAGTGCGCGTGTGCATACGGTGCCGGACATTGGCGGCGTGCGCACGTTGTCGCGCGGCATGTTGCCGAACACTTCGCGGCAGATGTCCTCCACCGTATTTTCGGCAGAATCGCCCACCAGCATAATGTCTATGGGCGACTGCGCAAGAACCCGCATGTAGTGGGCATAGGCGGCGGCCGGCGTTATGCCGTCCACATCTTCGGCATAACCTATGCCCGATACGGCGAAGGGTTCGCCGGAGCACATTTCCTCCAGCATACGGTTGCGGGAATACTCGGCCTTGTGGTTCTTCGCGGCGGCTATCTGTGCGGACAGTACCCGCTTCTCGCCGGCCACTATGTCCGGGTCGAACCCGCCGTCCGCAACCAGCGGGCGCAGCATCACCTCCCGCAGGAACTCGAAGGCCTCGCGGTCTGTGATGCCGCCAAGCGGCGTGTTGCGCGGCAAGTACTCCAGGAAGAATTGGAAGATATGTTCCTCGCCCTTCTTGACGATGCCGCAGGAGAATATCGCGCCGTACATACGCTCTGTCTGCGCGGCAAGTTTCGCCGCCGTGTCATACTTCGCGCAGCCCATCTCAAGCACCATGGACACAAGCGCGTTAAGCGTGACTTCATCACGCGCAAGCGGCCGCCGCACCAGCACGCAGATAGTGTTCGTGCGGAACTTGCGCGTGGCAAGCAGCCTAAGCCGCACGCCGGGCGCGATCTGCATACACTTCATTACGCGCCCGCGCTTTCGATCACAACGGCATGGGCAATGCCCGGGATGCTCTCGCCCTGCAATGCGGTGGTCTGGTTGCCCAGCGCACCTGTGGGGATCAGCAGCACGCGCCGCAGCTCGCCGCTCACCAGCTTTGGATAGTACATCGCCGCAAACGTCACCGCGGAGCAGGCACATCCGCTGCCGCCGCTGTGGGTGTCCTGCGTCTGTTGGTCGTAGATCTCTATGCCGCAGTCGGTGTAGTTCGCGCGGATGTCGTAACCCTGCTCCGCCATCAGCTCCACAACAAGCTCCCGCCCGACATAACCCAGATCCCCCGTGGCGATCACATCGTAGTATCCGGGGGACCGCCCAAACTCGCGCAGGTGCGCCGCCATGGTGTCCGCCGCCGCCGGAGCCATTGCCGCGCCCATGTTGGCCATGTCCTTCACGCCCATGTCGATAATCTTGCCCGTGGTGATGCCCCGCACATAGGGTCCCTCGCCGCCAAGGCTAAGCACTGCCGCGCCCGCGCCCGTCACCGTCCATGTGGCCGTAAGCGGGCGTTGGCCGCCCAGCTCCAGCGGAAAGCGGAACTGCTTCTCCGCCGCGCAGAAGTGGCTGGCCGCGCCCACAAGCACGTGCCGCGCAAAGCCGCCGTCCAGAATCACCGAACCCAGCCCCAGCCCTTCGCCAAAGGCCGAACACGCGCCGAATATGCCGAAGAACGGCACGGGCATGTCGCGAAGCACAAAGGACGATGATGTTGACTGGTTCATAAGATCACCGGCCACAACGTAGTCGATGTCGGCTTGCGTAAGGCTTGCCTTCTCCGCCGCCTTCTCCAGAGCCTTCTTCAGAAACTCCGCCTCGCCCTGCTCCCAGCTTTTCTTGCCGAGCATGGCGTCCTCGTGTACTTCGTCGAAGCGCGCGCCCAGCGGGCCTTCGCCCTCCTTCTTGCCCACGACCGACGCCACCGACGTGACGGTTATGCAGTTCTCAAACGCTACTGACTGTCTGCCAAGATTCTTGTTCATGCGCCGCCCTCACCTTATAATGACGTTAGTTCGATGAACAAAACCCATTCATCGAACTTTGATTACATCCGCACAATTTGCGGAAAGATCACCGCAAATTCTGCGGATAACCCAAAAAATGCTTCGCATTTTCAGCCGCTTATGCGGCTGGTTCGCCTTCGTCGAACTCAGGTTATAATATAGTAGACCGCGCCGCAAACCACTGACGCGGCAATGCCGTACACAATCACGGGGCCTGCCACAATGAACATCTTCGCGCCGACGCCCAGCACATAACCTTCGCGCTTATACTCGATGGCGGGCGCGGCCATGGCGTTGGCAAAACCCGTGATAGGCACGAAGGAACCCGCTCCCGCGAACTTCCCCAGATTGTCATACACGCCGATGCCCGTCAGCAACACGCCAAAAAATATCAGTATCACCGCCGTGTACATGGACGCGTCTGTCTTGACAAAACCATAGCTCATAAAGCTGTTTGTGATAAACTGCCCCACGGTGCATATCGCGCCGCCCACCACAAACGCCCGGGCGCAGTCCAGAGCCAGCCGGCTGTCGGGCGAAGCCGCCTTGACCATCTGCGCAAACCTTGCCTGCTCCTGCTTACTGTTGTTCATAAGCCCTCCTAAATGCTACGTATTCACTACGAAAAAGTACAGCAACGCGCCGGTCATCTTGCCGCAGGCGATTGTCACCACTATAACGCGCAGGCCGTACTTGATCCGCGCGCGCCGCGCCAAGATGGGGATAACGTCCAGCACCTCGGCGATGCTCATGGCCAGACAGCCGTAGAACACGCCCGCCGCAAGCCCCCACAGCACCAGAGCCGCCCCGCCCAAAAACGGCGAAGCGTTCAACGAGAACTCAAACAGGTTCAGCCCCGCACCGAATATCCCGCCCGCCATAATGGCCGATTCGTACCAAATGATCTTCGCCTCGGTGCGCGTTTTCTGCGCCAGCCGCGTCACCAGCCCTATTGCGGAGATAAACGCGAACACCGCCGCCGATATTACGGCCCCCGACGCAACGCCGTAGAATATGGCGGCCGCCGTCCTAAGAGCCTCCATGTCTGCCTTCCTTCTGCCGCTCCAGAATGTCTATCAGCGTGTCCGACACCTCGTTGTCATACAGCGACATCTGAACCTCGATCGGCGTAGGGTCGTCGGTGATCTTGCGCCCCAGCGCGTGGTTGAAGAAGATGATAATGCCGGCGGCCAGGCCTACGGAGTAGGACGCTTCGATAAGCGTCGGGTTGTCGCTGGCATAGCCGAAGATCATCTCGAACACGCTGCGAAAGACCTTGGGGATCTCCGCGTCGTTGTGGAAGCTCATGATGGCCGTCGCCGAACCTACGAAGAGTACGGAGGATATGGTGATGATCTTGCCCCATCTGATCCACGCCGGCTCGTGGGTGTGCGTTGTTGAGTATTCCACAAGGGTGTCCTGTTCGCCAAGGTTCGACACCGACGCGTCGGGGTAGGCCTTCTTCACCAGCTTGACCACATCAGCCGCGGACACTAAGTAGCGTCCGTTCGCCCGCGTGTCCGGATCCAGCAGACGCGCGGCCTCCAGCTTCTGCGCCACATCCGCCGTGGCCACAACCTCCGCTACATCCTTGATACACACGTGTTCAACGCCGCTCAGGCTTGCCTTCTTCTTGAGCTTGATATAAATGTCCATACAGCAAGTCTTTGTCGTATGGCGTAAAATTATTCTGCTCTTGTTAAATTGGGCGACACGCTGTATAATAGTGTCAATACTATACACATTAAGGAGACGATGCAATGGAGTACCAACAGATCTACCGGCGCTGGCTTGACGATGCTTATATTGACGAAACGACAAAGGCGGAGCTGGCCGGGATTTCGGGGGACGAGCGCGAGATCGAGGAGCGTTTTCACAAGAACCTGGAGTTCGGCACGGGCGGCCTGCGCGGCATAATGGCGGCCGGCACAAACCGCATGAACGTCTACACGATCCGCTGTGCGACGCAGGGGCTGGCCAACTATATCTTGGCCGAAGGCGGCGACATGGCCGCGCGCGGCGTGGTTATCGCGCACGATTCGCGGCACAACTCGGCGGAGTTTTCAAAGGAAACCGCTCTGGTGCTTAACGGCAACGGCATCAAGACCTATGTGTTCGACAGCCTGCGCCCCACGCCCCTGCTGTCCTTCGCGGTGCGGCACCTTGGCTGTACCGCCGGCATTGTTGTCACCGCCAGCCACAACCCCAAGGACTACAACGGCTACAAGGTATTCTGGAGCGACGGCGCGCAGGTTCCCTTCCCGCAGGACGAGGCCATCATCGCCGAAGTGCTGAAGGTAAGCAGCTTCACGCAGATAAAGATTGCGCAGGAGGACGAAGCGCGTAAGGCCGGCCTGTACAACGTATGCGGCGCGGATGTGGACGATGAGTTCGTCCGCCGTGTGCTGGCAACTTCGCAAAACGCGGAATACGCCAAGAAGCACGGCGACATCTCCGTGGTGTACACACCGTTTAACGGCGCGGGCAACGTCTTTGTGCGCCGCGTTCTGCAAGAGGCCGGCTTCACCAACATCAACATCGTGCGCGAACAGGAACAGCCCGACCCAAACTTCACCACAATCGGTTATCCGAACCCGGAGGATCCCGCGTCGTGGCCGCTTCCGCTGGAGCTTGCGCACAAGGTGGGCGCGGATGTTGTACTGGCCACAGACCCGGACGGCGACAGGCTGGGCGTGCAGACGCCGGACGGCAAGGGCGGGTATGTCCTGCTTTCGGGCAACCAAGTTGGCGCGCTCATCGCCGAATACATCGTCACCGAACAGACCAAGGCCGGCACACTGCCCCGCAACGGCGCGATCATCAGCACGATAGTGTCGTCGCGGCTTACGAAGGAGATCGCCGAACGCGCCGGCGTGTCGTACTTTGAAGTGCTCACGGGCTTTAAGTTCATCGGCGGCAAGGTTCGCAAGCTTGAGGAGGACGGCAACAGCCACAAGTTCCTGTTCGGCTACGAAGAGAGCATCGGCTACCTCGTGGGCGAACACGGGCGCGACAAGGACAGCGTGGTTGCGGCCTTGCTGGTGTGCGAGATAACCGCGGCGTACAAGGCCCGCGGTTTGACCCTTCTTGACGGCATTAACGAGATCTGCGAGAAGTACGGCTACTTCCGCGAGCATACCGTGTCGCTTAACTTCGCGGGCATCGAGGGCGGCCGCAAGATATCGCGCATTATGGAACACTTCCGCGGCAACCCGCCGGAGCAGATCGGCGGCGAAAAGGTCTTGGCTCTGTCCGACATCGACAGCGACACCCGCACCGACATCACCACGGGGGCGCAGACAAGCACCGGCCAGCCGCGCTCCAACGTGCTGCTCTACGAGCTGGAGGACGGCGGCTGGGCGGCCGTGCGCCCTTCCGGCACAGAGCCAAAAATCAAGTTCTACTTCGGCGTAAAGGCCGGCAGCCACAGCGAGGCCGAGGCAAAAGTAAAACGCCTTGCGGACGGAATGCTGGCCGAAGCCCACAATGTCGAATAAACATATCAAGACTTGCATCTTTATGCAAATTTTGTGTACAATTTGTTAAATTATCTGCTTGTTTTATCGGTTAACCTATGCTATACTAAACATGCCTGATTTACATAGGTATGTCGTTATTAATCATCAGGAGGTAACTATAATGCATTGGTTCCGCAATTTGAAGATTAAATCCAAGCTCATCCTGGGCTTTGGCGTAGTCATCGTACTGGCACTTATACTTGCTATACTAGCGGTGGCACAGCTTTCCACAGTGATAAGAGACTACGATACCCTCTTCGCAGGCTCCGTGGCGCGCTATGTTGCTTCCAGCGAAGCGCGAAGCGAGATCCGCGCACTGCGCCGCGCCGCTACGGCATCGGTTATGCACGCCGCAAGGCCGGACAGCGACGCCGCCGAGCGCACAGCCGCGCTCAGCGCACTGCGCGCGGAAGCAGACGTAATGCTTGAACTCGCTCTCCAAGCACTTGCCGATTATGACCACAGCACCAACAGCCAGCCGGGCCAGGATCAAGCATGGCGCGACCTCTGCCTGGGCATGAGCGCGAGCGTGCGCATCCAGCTTATGGCATACTGGGACATCTTCGAGCGGGCTCAGCTGTACGCGTACCAGGGCAACCACGCGAGCGCACTGCAAGCTATCACAGACGGCGCGGAAGTTGTCACTGCCATCGTGGCTGAAACAGCCTACATGGTCAACATGACAAGCAACGCCAAGGCCACGGGCACAGCCGCGATACAGGAGAGCGCAAATGCCGCCATTATCACAATCGTCATCATCGCGGCCGTCATCATACTTGTGGCCGGCGCGATAGCCCTGTTCATCGCCGGCGTTATCTCCAAGCCGATACAGAATCTTGTGAAGCTTACGGGAAGCGTTTCCGCCGGGCATCTTAACTTCAACATGAACCGCAGCACCCTCACAAGGGACGAGATCGGCAACCTTACGTCGGATATCTACAACTTGGTGGACACCATAAAGGGCATTGTTGACGACGTAAACGTGTTCGCCCACGAAGCCAACGTAAAGGGCGACGTCGACTACCGCATCAATGCCGCTAAGTACCAAGGCAGCTACAACGAGATGGTGACAAGCCTGAACAAATTCACCGACGGCTTCGTCAGAGATCTGTTGAACGTCATTGATATCCTAAAGAGCATCGGCGACGGTAAGTTTGACGTAAGTCTGGAAAAGCTGCCGGGCAAGAAGGCCATCCTCAACGAAGCCACAGATGCTCTCAAGGCCAGCCTTGAAGCTGTGAGCAGCGAGATAGACGCAATGATCAAGGCCGCCGCCGAAAAGGGCGAGCTTAACTTCAAGGTTGACGCGGCAAAGTATCCGGGCGGATGGAACAAGATCATGGTCGGCCTGAACGACATCGCCGCCGCCGTGGACGTGCCGCTCTCCGAGATACGCAACGTAATGGGAAGCCTCTCACGCGGAGACTTCAGCCAGAACGTGGCGGGCAACTACGCTGGAGACTTCCTCAAGATCAAGGTTGCGGTAAACGGCACCATCGAAACCCTGTCCATCTACATCAACGAGATCCGCGACAATTTGGCGCTCATCTCCAAGGGAGACCTTACGGGCAACATCTCCCGCGAGTACGTGGGCAACTTCAACGCGATCAAGGAATCTATCAACAATATCTACGACAGCCTCAACAAGACGATGACAGAGATCTCCACTTCGTCCGTGCAGGTGCTGGCGGGCGCCAAGCAGATCTCCATCAGCGCACAGGCTCTGGCCAACGGCGCGCAGGAACAGGCAAGCTCTGTCGAAGAGCTGAACGCCTCCGTAGACATGATCAACCAGCAGACACAGCAGAACGCCCAGCACGCCGTTACGGCCAGCGAGCTTTCCAACACCTCCACCGTTAACGCGAAGGAAGGCAGCAACTCTATGACGCAGATGGTGCAGGCTATGGAGCAGATCAACGAATCGTCCAAGGCTGTCACCGGTATCGTCAGCACGATCCAGAACATCGCCTTCCAGACGAACTTGCTTGCGCTTAACGCTTCCGTCGAGGCGGCTCGCGCCGGCGAACACGGAAAGGGCTTCAGCGTTGTTGCCGACGAAGTGCGCACGCTTGCGGGCCGAAGCCAAACATCCGCGGAAGAGACTACCAAGCTGATCCAAGACTCTATCAGCCAGGTTGAAGCGGGATCGTCCATCGCCGAGGTGACATCGGTGTCCCTGGCCACGATTGTGAAGAACGCCGCGGAAGTGGCCGACATCATCAACGGCATCAGTGCCGCGTCGAACGACCAAGCGGAAGCTATCTCTCAAGTGAGCCAAGGCCTTGAACAGATCTCCAGAGTGGTGCAGGACAATTCGGCCGTTTCCGAGGAAACTGCCGCCGCATCGCAGGAGCTTTCGGCACAGGCCGAAGTGCTGCAACAGCTCGTTGCATCCTTCAAACTCAGATAATATCGCAGTTCCACTTGACACTTGCTGAATCGGAGCCGGAACCGCAATGGTTCACTGCGGTTTCCGGCGAACGATGAAGCTTAGCGCCAAGCGGAACTGCGATATCGCGAACATAACAACAGCGTGGGTTCAACTGAACTCACGCTGTTGTTATGTTCGCAACCTAGTTTACTATAGCTGATCCGGTTGAAAACCGTCCCATCAGGCGCGGGATTTTTTGCGTAGGGCTAGGAAACGACAACGACGCGTGCCCATTAGGCACGCTAGACGGAGTTGACGACGCCATACGCGAAAAAGACAAGCC
>WRAA01000020.1 GCA_009780445.1 Defluviitaleaceae bacterium | reverse complement strand
TATTCATCCATATATTCATACTTCCTGATCCTTGTGCTGCTTGTCACCCTCGTATCCCTGCTTGTGCGGCATGTGCGCCGGGCGGAGGATCTGAGCCTGCTGTGGTTCAAGGTGTTTGTGGTGGTGGTCGTCAGCCAGTTCAGCCTCTCCCTTAACCCGGACGACAACAGCCGCCTCTTCTTTGCCGTGTTCTTCACGGTGATGCTCCCGGCCGCGTTCTTCAGGACACTGTTCGCCACCGCGCAGATCCGCGCGAAGGCCCTTGCGTTCGGCATGGCCTTTATACTGATGGCGGCCACACGCCTCACCAGCCTGCTCGCGTCTATGTGGCGCGACTTCGGCGCGATAAACGGCCATATCGACTGGCTGGCCGGGTCTGTTGCCGACGCGGGCGGCGTTGCGTACTTCGCCGGGATTGCACGCCTCGAGGACTCGCTCTCACTGCTGCTGGCCAACCTGTTCACCGGCGGATCGTGGAACATTATCGCTCTGGCGGCGGCTGACACCGCCATGGACGCAGTAACCTTCGCCCTGCTGGGCGCGTCGGTGATCTTCCTGGGTATATGGCTGCCCCGCCGGCGCAAGGAAGCCGAGATCTCCATGCTGGAAGCGAGGGAGCAGGAGCGCATGGAGCAGGAACAGCTGGAGGCACAGCGCGAAGAGCGTGCGCGCGAAGAGCAGGGGCGTCTGCGCAAGGCCGCCGAGCTTGTAAGCGCGGCACAATCAGGAGACACTCGCGCACAGCACGAACTTGGCACGCTCTTCCTCTGTGCCCAAAGCTACGGCCAAGCCCTGCCGATGCTGCAAGCCGCGGCGGACGGCGGCAACACCGAGAGTAGCTTCACACTGGGCAAGCTCTACCTTCACGGCGCGGACGGCCTGGCGGCAGACACACCCAAGGCACGCGCAATGCTGGAGGCCGCGGCAAGGGCGGATCACGTGGAGGCGCAGTTCCTGCTGGGCAATATGTACTTTTCGCCGGCGGACGGCAATACGCCGGACTACGCCATGGCCTCCCTATGGTGGGGCAAGGCCGCCGCGGGCGACCACACCGAAGCCGTCAACCGCCTCGCACAGCTCCACACCATGACGGACGAATTCCCCGAGGCCGACGCGCTGCTGGCCATCAAGCTGTTAAAGAAGCTGGCCTATGAACAGGGTCTCTCCAAGACAGGCATCCCCCCGGACATGCTAAGCTACGGCACGCAGGACGACGGCGAAGCCGGCAAACCTCTGGACCGCCAAAGCAAGCGCGCCCGTGCCGACGATATCAAGGCCGAGATGTACTGGCTGAACGAAAGCGTCAAGGCCAAGTCTAAATTCCTGGAGGACTTCGCGGACGACTGGGATTGGCGCAACGACACCACACAGAAGAAGATGAACGAGGATCTGCAAAAGATAGAAACCCTCAAAACCGAGCTTGAACAGCTTTCCAAAAGGAAAATCGTGTGAACAGTATCAAGTTCAAACTAATTCCGATACTGCTGGCACTGGTGTTTATCGTGATGCTGGTCAGCGGCACCCTGATGCTCACCTACCTCCATTCGGAGGAGACCGCGCGGGTTCACAACAGCCTGCGCGACACGGCGGCCATGATCGAGAGCGAGCTGTTCGCCCAGGGCGGCGAATACTGGCTTGGCGCGGAAGGCCCTGGCTTCTTGGCCGCGGGCGAAATCATGGGCTACATCCTTAACAGCAGCGGAGAGGTTCTGTGGGCGGCGGACCGCACGGAGGGCATCGAGAGGTTCTCCGGCGCGTCGGTGCTGTCGGCTCTGGCCGGCCAAGGCGGCTTCGCCGGCGTAAGCGAACCGGACTTCTCCGGCCAGTTCCGCAGGTGGATCACCTACGCCGCGCCCGTTTCCCACGCGCCGGACGACCCCTCCCGGCCCCTGTACATCATCTACACCCGCACCCTGTCACAACCCATTGACGAACGCCTGACCGAAGTCGCCCTGATCTTCGCCGTAAGCGTGCTTGTGGCCATGGTGCTGGCCTGCATACTCGGCTTCGTATTCGCGGGAACGCTTACGAAGCCAATTGTCATGCTCGCAAAAATCGCCAACCAAATGGCGGCCGGCGACCTGAGCCAGACCATCACCGTAAGCTCGCAGGACGAAATAGGCCGCCTTACAGACAACTTCAACCACATGGCGCGGGAGCTTGGCAAGTCCATCGCAAGCATGACGGACGAAAAGAACAAGATGGAGACCATTCTCGAACAACACGCCGGCGGCATACTCGCCTATGAGCGCAACGGGCGGCTCCTGCACTTCAACGAGATGTCGGCCGTAATGCTTGGTCTGGGCAATGTGGAGGCGGTACCCTTCCCCGAGATGATGTCCGTGCTTGGCAAGGATATCGCAAACGTGACGCAGTTCACCGACGCAGACTTCGCCGACACCACCGTAAACATCGACGGCCGCTACATCCACGCCAGCTTCCGCGCATACACCAACTTTGCGGGCGAAGTGGGCGGCATCGTGATCGTGCTGGCCGACATCACAAAGCAGCAGCTCCTGGACGACCTGCGCAAGGAATTTGTGGCCAACGTATCCCACGAGATCCGCACGCCCCTCACCACTATCAAGGGTTACGCCGAGACCCTGCTGGACGGCGCGATAGACGACCGCGAAGTAGCCTCCGAGTTCCTGGGCATCATCAACTCCGAGGCGGACCGCATGACACTTCTCGCAAAGGATCTGCTGGAGCTGTCCTCCTTCGACAACAAACAGATGAAGCTAAACTTCGAGGACGTGAACCTCTACGAGATCATCAACAAGTGCATCCGCCAAACCGAGATCCCCGCGGGCAAGAAACGCCAGACCATCAGCTTCGCAGATCCGGACGGCTCCTTCGTTATGTCCGCCGACCCGGACCGCATGAACCAAGTCGTCACCAACATTCTCTCCAACGCCGTCAAGTACAGCCCGGAGGGCGCGCACATTTCCCTGACAGCCCTCACGGCGGAAGAATCCTTCGAGCTTAGTATCACCGATACCGGAATGGGCATCCCCAAGGCCGACCTCCCCCGCATCTTCGAGCGTTTCTACCGCGTAGACAAAGCGCGGAGCCGCGCCCTTGGCGGCACGGGCCTTGGCCTTGCAATCGCCAAGGAAATTGTCGAGGCGCACGGCGGCCGTATCTCCGCGTCAAGCAAGGTCGGCCACGGCACGACCATGCGCATCAGCTTTCCTGTTCCTCCTTCCGAAACAACTCGCTAACGCCAACTGCAAACAAAAACACGCCGAATATCCGCCGAAGCCACAGCGCGTCCAAGCGCAGGGCAAGGAAGGAACCGGCCGCGGCGAAGGCCAGCCCCACCAGTATCGTGCGCAGGAGGAAGCCGCGTTCCACACTGCCGTTTCGCACGTGTACCACCAAGGCCACCGCCGCAGTGGGTATGAACACGACCAGGTTCAGGCTCTGCGCCGCCTGCTGTTCCATGCCGGCAAGCAGGGTCAGCGCGGGTATCATCACCGCGCCGCCGCCAAGCCCCATACCGCTGACCGCGCCCGCCAGCAGGCCGATCGCCAGGTACAGCCACACGTCCGTCACCCCAGCACCATCCTTACCGCCGAGAATATCAGCACCGCGCCCAGCACCTTGCCGAGATACCGCGGCTTCACACGCTTTAGCAGCCTCGCGCCGGCAAAACCGCCCGCCATGCCGCCAAGGCAGAGCCAGAGCGCGGTCTGCCACGAAATTTGCGTCGAACCCGCATAAACACACGCGCTCAACACCGACAGCGGAAGCATAATCGCCAGCGACGTGGCGTGCGCCTTGTGCGCCGGCAGATCCGTCCCGCGCTTCAGGAACAACAGCATCACCATCCCGCCGCCCGCGCCCAGCAATCCGTTCAAAAAGCCCGTCGCCACACCGGCCATGTACATGCGGCGCATTCCATCACTCCCAAATTATCAGTATACGTACTATCCGCAATACCCCCACTTTTATACAGCAAAGGACTGATAGCATTGGACGACAAGCACGACTTCGGCAAGTTCTTGGGCGTGGTGGACGCTCTGCACGGCGAAAACGGCTGCCCGTGGGACAAGGAGCAGACCCTCACAAGCCTGATCCCTCACTTCCGCGACGAAGCGCAGGAACTTGTGGACGCGATCAACAAAAACGACACAGCAAACCTCTGCGAAGAACTTGGCGACGTCCTCCTGCACATCGTCACCATGGCCAAGATCGCCGAAAAGGCCGGGGCGTTTAGTATCCGCGATGTTGTGGACGGCGTAAGCCGCAAGATGATCCGCCGCCACCCCCACGTATTCGGCGACGGCACAAGGCTAAGCACGGAAGAGGTTATGCTGCAATGGGAGGAAATCAAGAAGGCCGAGAAGAAGCACTAGTGCTAAACTGACAAACATTTCACACATTCGCCATGAAAGTTTGTGAAGTTTTCCGCGCATTATTCCCGCGAAATTCAACAAAAACCCTTGCGCACGGCATACGGCTGTGATATAATCCGATGGTTGTGACAAGGCGTTGAAACGGAAGGTTGCAGTCTGTGTGACTGGTCATTTCCGCGGAGCTATGTCCTGTTCTTGAAGCGGGACGGCGTGGTTTTGCAAACAATCGGGCAGTGCGTAGCGGCGGCATGGAATGTCGCCAAACGCGACACACCCGGATGCGTGTGCAGTAACTGATATGTCGTACTGTTGCGGAACAACTCGGTTGTTCCTTTTTGATTGCAAACCTTGCCGTTTGCAGTCGGCGGAACGATAATGTACGAAACGACAATGTACAAAGAGGAGGCGCAATATGGCAACACAGAAAATACGCATCAACCTGAAGGCCTACGACCACAAGCTGGTTGACCAATCGGTGGTGCAGATAATCGACACCGCCCAGAAGACAGGCGCGAAGGTCTCAGGCCCTATCCCCCTGCCGACAAAGAAGGAAATCATCACCATCCTGCGTGCCGTGCATAAGTACAAGGACTCGCGCGAGCAGTTCGAGATGCGCACGCACAAGCGGCTTATCGACATCCTGATGCCAACGCCCAAAACGGTGGACGCGCTCACGCGCTTGGATCTGCCGGACGGCGTGGACATAACACTCAAGATCATGCAGTAACGCAGCATCAGCTTATAATACATGAACGGTTATAAGCCTAGGATGATTGTGTGCCAAGCGCGCAATCCGCTGTAGACTTAGGAGGTGCAACATTGAAGAAGGCAATTGTCGCCAAGAAACTCGGCATGACACAGGTCTTTACGGAAAAGGGCGCGGTGGTGCCGGTGACTGTGCTGGACGTATCCCCCAACGTGGTGACACAGGTCAAGACGATGGAAAACGACGGTTATGAAGCCGTGCAGGTAGGCTTCGGCGAGATCAGAGAAAAGCACGTTACCAAGCCCCTCGGCGGCCATTTTAAGAAGGCCGGCGTAGACGCCAAGAAGCACCTGCGCGAATTCCGCTTTGAAAACACGGGCGACTACGCGGCGGGCAACGAGATAAAGGCCGACATCTTCGCCGTGGGCGACAAGGTGGACGTGTCCGGCGTGTCCAAGGGTAAGGGCTTCCAGGGCGCGATCAAACGCCACGGCTTCCACCGCGGCCCCATGTCCCACGGCTCCAAGTACCACCGCCACGCGGGCGGCATGAGCGCCGGCACATCCCCCGGTAAGGTTCGCAAGGGCCGCAAGCTTCCCGGACACATGGGCAATGTGAAGGTCACCGTGGCCAACCTGGAGGTTGTGCGGGCAGATGCCGAGAAGCATATCCTGCTGATAAAGGGCGCGGTTCCCGGCCCCAAGGGCACGCTGCTGATCGTAAAGGAAAGCGTCAAGTCATAAATATTTCCGGGAAAGGAGGACACACACAATGGCAACTGTTCAAGTCTATAACATGGACGGCGAATCTGTCGGAAGCCTGGAGCTTAGCGACGCGGTATTCGGCGTGAAGTATAACGAACACGTGATTCACCAGGCGGTGGTGCAGTACCTGGCCAACCAACGCCAAGGCACGCAGTCCGCGCTGACACGCGCAGAAGTGCGCGGCGGCGGGCGCAAGCCCTGGCGGCAGAAGGGTCTGGGGCGCGCAAGGCAAGGCTCCATCCGTTCGCCGCAATGGCGCGGCGGCGGTGTGATATTCGCGCCCAAGCCACGCGACCATTCCTTCAAGCTTAACAAGAAGGTCAAGCGTCTCGCGCTGAAATCGGCTCTTTCCGGCCGCGTAAGCGAAAGCAAGCTGATCGTGCTGGACGAAATGCGCCTGGCCGAGGTCAAGACCAAGACCATGCAGAAGGTTGTGGACGCGCTGAAGCTGGGCAAGGCAATGTTTGTGCTGGACGGCGAAGGCGACGACGTGCGCAGGAACGTAGTTCTCTCCGCGCGCAACATCCCCACCATCAAGACCAGCGCGGTCAACAACATCAATGTCTACGACATCCTAAAATACGACACAATCGTCCTCACAAAGGACGCGGCGCTCAAACTGCAGGAGGTGTACAGCTAATGGCCGATCTCAAGTACTACGACGTCATCATCAGACCTCTTGTCACAGAAAAATCCATGTCTGAAATGTCGGACAAAAAGTATGCCTTCTACGTACACCCGGACGCAACCAAGATCCAGATAAAACAAGCTATCGAGAAGATGTTCGACGGCGTAAAGGTGGAGCGCGTCAACACAATGAACGTGAAGGGCAAGCTCAAACGCCGCGGGCGCACATCCGGCTACACCGCAGAGCGCAAGAAGGCTCTTGTGAAGCTTACGGAAGCCTCGAAGGAAATCGTGCTGTTCCAGGGAATGTAATCCCGGTACGTAAATTCTAGCAAAGGAGTGGTACTGTGGGTGTAAAACGCTACAGACCTTATACACCGTCCACAAGGCAAATGACCGTTTCCGACTTTGCCGAAGTGACAAAGAGCACCCCCGAAAAGTCCCTTGTGACGCACCTTAAAACTCACTCGGGGCGCAACAACCAGGGCAAGATCACCGTTCGCCACCACGGCGGCGGCGCGAAGAAAAAATACAGAATCATCGACTTCAAGCGCGACAAGGACGGCGTGCCGGCCAAGGTTAACGCAGTGGAGTACGATCCGAACCGCACGGCCAACATCGCCCTGCTGTTCTACGCCGACGGCGAAAAACGCTACATCCTCTCGCCAAACGGCCTGAAGGTCGGCGATACCCTGATGAGCGGCGCGGAGGCCGAAGTAAGAGTCGGCAACTGCCTGCCGCTGATCAACATTCCCGTAGGCACGCAGATCCACAACATCGAGATGAAGCCCGGCCGCGGCGGCCAGCTTGTGCGCTCCGCCGGCAACTCCGCCCAGCTTATGGCGAAGGAAGGCAAGTTAGCCACACTGCGCCTGCCCTCCGGCGAGATGCGCCAGGTTCCCGTTATCTGCCGCGCCACAGTCGGCCAGGTCGGCAATATCGACCACGAGCTGATCAACATCGGCAAGGCCGGCAAGAAACGCCTCATGGGCATCCGCCCGACAGTTCGCGGTTCCGTCATGAACCCGAACGACCATCCGCACGGCGGCGGCGAAGGACGCGCGCCAATCGGCCGCCCGGCCCCCTCCACACCTTGGGGCAAGCCGGCCCTCGGCTACAAAACACGCAAGAAGCACAAAGCTTCCGACAAGTATATCGTCAGACGCCGCAGCAGCAAGTAATGCGTGGCATCTATGCGGATTAAGGATTTACTGAGTTCAAATTGGATATCGCGCCGGGAACACGAAATAATACTGCGCACCATACTCTACCAAGTTAAGACCGCAGAAACACTCGCCGACGCGGAATATGCAGTGGAAGTTCTGTGTTCGGAAGAGACTGTCGCGATCGTAAACAGCACTGTGCTTGCCCGCGAAACAGATCAACGGCGCACAGACACCGCACGCGAGTAATGCCGAAAGGAGGAAACGCATGAGCAGATCGCTCAAGAAGGGTCCGTTTATCGACGACCACCTTCTCAAGAAGGTTGAAAAACAGAACGAGGCAAACACCAAGGACGTTATCAAAACTTGGTCCCGCCGCTCTACAATCTTCCCCGAAATGATCGGCCACACCATTGCTGTACATGACGGCCGCAAGCACGTACCCATATACTGCACAGAGGACATGGTAGGCCACAAGCTGGGTGAGTTCGCCCAGACCCGCAGCTACCGCGGCCACGGCAAGGACGAAAAGAAGAGCCGTTCGAAGTAGCGTATAGTGAAATGACTTTACAGAGGAGGACTGCAATGAGCAGCAGAGAGTTCGACCTTTTGTTAAAATTGATGCTTACGCTGATCGAAGAACGAAAATACGACAAGCTCGAAAGCCTGATAAGGGAATCGATAGACAACGGCAGGAAAGAATGAGGTGATTCACCATGGCCAGCGGACACAGAAGCCAGATAAAGAAGGAACGCAACGAGAACAACCGCGAAATGCGCCCGCACGCTATCCACAAGTTCGCACGCGTGTCGGACACAAAGGCCCGCATAGTGCTGGAACAGATAAAGGGCAAGGACGTAGGCAGCGCGCTGTCGATCCTTATGTATTCGCCGAGATTCGCGAGCGATCTTATCCTGAAGGTGCTTAAATCGGCAATCGCCAACGCCGAGAACAACCAGGGGCGCGAAGCTGCAGACCTTGTTGTAAAGGAAGTCTTTGCGGATCAAGGCCCCACAATGCGCCGTGTAAGACCACGCGCAAGAGGCCGCGCCGACCGTATAAGCAAGCGCACCAGCCACATCACCATAGTACTGGACGAACGCGTCAAGGCAAAGTAATAGAAGGAGGAAGCAATGGGTCAAAAAGTTAGCCCGCACGGGCTGAGGCTGGGCATAGTCAAGGAATGGGATTCCGTATGGTATGCCGAAAAAGACTTCGCTAAGTTCCTGGCCGAAGACGACAAGCTAAGAAAATATATCAAGAAGCGGCTTTACGCGGCGGGCATATCGCGCATCACAATATCCCGCACTAACGAGCGCGTGAGAATAACCATCTTCGCCGGCAAACCGGGCATTATCATCGGCCAGAAGGGTCAGGCTATCGCCCAGCTAAGCGCGGACATACAGAAGCTTAGCGAGCAGAAGGTTCTCGTAAACATCGAAGAAGTCAAGCGTCCGGAGCTGGATTCCCAGCTGGTGGCCGAAACAATCGCCAAGGATCTTGAAAACCGCGTGACATTCAGACGCGCAATGAAGCAGGCCATCAGCCGCACCATGAAGATGGGCGCGAAGGGCGTGAAAACAAGCGCGTCCGGCAGGCTTGGCGGAGCTGAAATCGCACGCACGGAACATTACCACGAAGGCACCATCCCCCTGCAGACACTGCGCGCCGATATCGACTACGGCTTCGCAGAGGCCAACACAACCTACGGCAAGATCGGCGTGAAGGTGTGGATCTACAAGGGCGAAGTACTGCCGGGCAAGGAACGCGCACGCCCCGAACGCACAGAACGCCCCGACAGACCACGCGGAGACAGACCCCCGCGCGGAGACCGTAACGACAGAAACCGCGGCGACAGACGCGGCGGACCGGGCGGCGGGCATGGCGGCAGACCGGGCGGCAGACCATCCGGACCTTCGGGCGACAACAGAGGTAGGGAAGGAGGCCGCGTCTAATGCTGATGCCAAAGAGAGTAAAACGCCGCAAGCAGTTCCGCGGACGCATGAAAGGCCGCGCCCTTCGCGGCAACCGTGTGACCTACGGAGATTACGGCATTGTGGCTCTTGAACCCACATGGATAACAAGCAACCAGATAGAAGCGGCCCGCGTAGCCCTAACAAGGCATATCAAGCGCGGCGGCAAGGTCTGGATCAAGATATTCCCCGACAAGCCCGTAACTGAAAAACCCGCTGAAACACGCATGGGCAGCGGAAAAGGCTCCCCCGAATATTGGGTGGCCGTTGTAAAGCCCGGCCGCGTAATGTTCGAACTTGGCGGCGTTGCCGACGAAGAAATGGCGCGCGAAGCCCTTCGCCTTGCCGCCATGAAGCTTCCCATAAAGTGCAAGATCATCTCCAAGCAGGAGCTTGACGTGATCGTAGACGCACAGGAAGCAGGCATCAAGGCAGGATCGCAGCCGGAAATGGTAGGTGAATCCGGTGAAAACTAAGAAGTATACCGCAGAACTCAAGAACAAGTCGGTGGACGAACTGAACAAGGATCTGGTAAGCGCAAAGCGCGAGCTGTTTAACCTGCGCTTTCAAAACGCCACAAACCAGCTGGACAATACATCCCGCATTTCGGACGTCCGCCGCAATATAGCCCGCATCAAAACTGTTATCACTCAGAAAGAAAAGGGCATTTCATAGGAAAGGAGCAAGCTCTTGGAACGTAACCTTCGCAAGACACGATCAGGCAGGGTCGTCAGCGACAAGATGGACAAAACCATCGTAGTGGCAGTTGACAACAAGATCCGCCACCCGCTGTACGGCAAGATCATCAAGCGCACTTACAAGCTAAAGGCTCACGACGAAAACAACGAGTGCAGAGAAGGCGACCGCGTGATGGTAATGGAGACACGCCCGCTTTCCAAGGACAAGCGGTGGAGGCTTGTTTCCATACTGGAAAAGGCGAAGTAGCATTATACATCATGCCTGCAAGCCTTACGTAATCAAGGAGGCAGTACAATGATCCAACAGGAAACCAGGCTGGTTGCCGCGGATAATTCGGGTGCTAAGGAACTTCTGTGCATCCGCGTTATGGGCGGAAGCCTGCGCAGATACGGCGGTGTAGGCGACGTGATAGTCGCAAGCGTAAAAGACGCAACACCCGGCGGCGTTGTTAAAAAGGGCGAAGTCGTGAAGGCCGTGATAGTACGCACCAAGAAGATGGTAAAACGCGACGACGGCAGCACCGTGCGCTTCGACGACAACGCGGCCGTTATCATAAAGGAAGACAAGAATCCAAGGGGAACACGTATCTTCGGCCCCGTAGCCCGCGAGCTGCGCGAAAAGGCCTATACCAAAATACTTTCCCTTGCGCCCGAAGTGCTATAAGGAGGAGGTGTCGAAATGGCCCAACAAAAACCAACCAAGATAAAGACCAAGCTTCGCAAAGGCGACAGCGTAAAGATCATCGCCGGCACGGACAAGGGCAAGAGCGGCAAGATCCTGCTTATCAACCGCACTAAGGGACGCGTAATAGTCGAAGGTATCAACTACATCTCCCGCCACGTAAAGTCCGGTAAGAGCCGCAAAAACCCGCAGGGCGGAATCATCCGCCAAGAAGGCAGCGTGGATGTCAGCAATGTTATGTTCCTGCATGACGGCAAACCCGTCCGCCTGGGCTACAAGCTGGAGGACAGCGGCAAGACCAACAAGCACGGCAAAACGGTGTTTGTGAAGAAGCGCGTGGCACGTCCGAGCGGCGCGATCATAGACTAAGCGGGAGGTGAACAAGGTGCCAAATAGGCTTAAAGCGTTCTACGACACCGATGTCATAGACGCTATGATGAAAAAGTTCCCATACAAGAACAAGCTGGCAGTGCCCAAGATCGAAAAGGTAGTGGTGAACGTGGGCCTGGGCGAAGCCAAGGAAAACCCAAAGGCTATGGAGTCCGCCGTTAACGACATCTCTATCATCACCGGGCAGAGGCCCGTGGTCACAAAGGCCAAGAAGAGCATCGCCGCGTTTAAGCTGCGCGCGGGTATGCCCATAGGCTGCAAGGTCACCCTGCGCGGGGATCGTATGCTCTCCTTTGTAGACAGGCTGATAAACGTGGCTCTGCCCCGCGTGCGCGACTTCCGCGGAGTAAGCGCGGAAGCCTTCGACGGGCGCGGCAACTACACCCTTGGCATCAAGGAACAGCTGATGTTCCCCGAAATATCCTACGACAAGATAGATAAAATACGCGGCATGGACATTGTGTTCGTAACAACCGCCAATACCGATGAAGAGGCGCGCGAGCTGCTCTCCCTCTACGGTATGCCTTTCAAGAAGTCATAAGGAGGAAAGCATGGCAAAGAAGTCAATGATCATCAAGCAACAACGCAAGCCCAAGTTTTCCACACGCGCATACACACGCTGCAACATATGCGGTCGCCCTCATGCTAATTTGCGCAAGTTCGGCGTTTGCCGCATATGCTTCCGCGAACTTGCATACAAAGGCCAGATACCGGGTGTGCGCAAAGCCAGCTGGTAGGCGGCTAGATCGGAGGTTTTAGTGTTATGTCGATGAGCGACCCCATTGCGGATATGCTTACAAGAATAAGAAACGCCAACACTGCCAGGCACACCACTGTAGATGTGCCCAGCTCGCGCGTAAAAGTTGCCATTGCCGATATCCTCAAGAAGGAAGGTTATGTGCGCAGCTACGAAGTTCTGGAAGACGGAGTTAAGCGCACCATGCGCATAACCCTTAAATACGGCAAGACCAAGAACGAAAAGGTTATCGGCGGCATAAGGCGTATTTCAAAGCCCGGCCTGCGCGTATACTCCAGCCACGAAGACATGCCCAAGGTTCTGGGCGGCATGGGTATTGCGATAGTGTCCACCAACAAGGGCATCATCACCGACAAGGACGCACGCAAGATGGGTCTTGGCGGCGAAGTTATTGCCTTTGTGTGGTAAGGTTATCACCTTTGTGTGGTAAGCCGCAACAACAAGCGAAAGTGAAACGGAGGTGCAGACCATGTCACGCATAGGAAAAATGCCGGTGGAAATCCCCGCAGGGGTGGACTTGTTGCTGGAAGCCGGCAACCTGGTTACGGTAAAGGGGCCAAAGGGCACCCTCAGCCGCAAGCTGGCGGCAGACATGAACATCGCAGTAGAAGGCGGTATCGTAACCGTCACCCGCCCGAGCGATCTCAAACGCCACAAGGCCCTTCACGGCCTCACACGTACCCTCATCAACAACATGGTCGTGGGCGTAACACAGGGCTACAGCAAGACGCTGGAGATAATCGGCGTGGGCTATCGTGCCGCCAAGAACGGCAGCAAGCTGGCTCTTACGCTGGGCTATTCCCACCCGATAGAAATGACCGACCCCGACGGCATCACAAGCACGTTGGAAGGCCAGAACAAAATTGTCGTAAGCGGGATAGACAAGGAGAAGGTGGGCCAATATGCCGCCGAGATCCGCGAAAAGAGACGGCCGGAGCCTTACAAGGGCAAGGGAGTCAGATACAGCAACGAAAAAGTGCGCCGCAAGGTCGGCAAGACCGGCAAGAAATAGCGTTGCCTAAGGAGTGAAACCAAATGATCAAGAAGCCGTCACGCGATGCAGGGCGGAAAAAACGCCACCAACGCCTTCGCAATAAAATTGCCGGCACAGCACAACGGCCAAGGCTTGCGGTGTTTCGCAGCAACGACCACATCTACGCGCAAGTAATTGACGACGACGCTCAGCACACCCTCTGCGCCGCGTCTACCGTAGAAAAAGAAGTAAAGGCGAAGCTTGAAAACACAGCCAACGTAGAGGCCGCAAAGCTTGTTGGCGAAGTTCTTGCAAAGAAGGCTCTTGCCAAGGGCATAAACAACGTAATATTCGACCGCGGCGGATACCTCTACCACGGCAAGGTAAAGGCTCTGGCCGACGCCGCAAGAGAAGCAGGGCTTTCGTTCTAAGAGCGCAATTTTAGCAAAAGGAGGTATAACTTGGGCAAGATCGACGCATCACAACTCGAGCTTAACGACAGAGTCGTGACCATAAACCGCGTTACAAAGGTTGTTAAAGGCGGGCGCACATTCCGCTTTGCGGCACTGGTTGTTGTCGGAGACGAAAAAGGCCACGTAGGCGTGGGGCTTGGCAAGGCAACCGAAATCCCCGAAGCTATACGCAAGGGGCGTGAAGATGCTAAGAAGAACATGATCTATGTCGAACGCACAGAAGACGCAAGCATCTTCCACCCCATCACCGGCAAGTTCGGCAGCGCGAGCGTGCTGCTAATGCCTGCCAGCCAGGGTACCGGCGTTATAGCCGGAAGTTCTGTGCGCGCCGTTCTGGAGCTTGCGGGCATCAAGAACATCCGCACAAAGTCCCTGGGCAGCAACAACAAGAAGAACGTTGTCAGCGCGGCCTTGGAAGGCTTGAAGACTCTGAGGACGCCTGAAGAAGTCGCCAGACTGCGCGGCAAGACCGTCGAGCAGGTTCTGGGTTAGGAGGCACTAAGAAATGGCAGACCTTAAAATCACCTTGGTAAAGTCCACCATAGGCGCGAAACCCAAGCATGTGCGCACTGTCCAAGCCTTGGGCCTGCGCAAGCTGCACTCGCATGTTGTAAAGCACGACAACCCCGCAATGCGCGGCATGATAGAGCAGGTAAAGCACCTGATAGCCGTAGAAAACGCTAACTAAACACAAAGGAGGTGCAAGCCATGAACTTAGGCACGCTAAAGCCCGCAAAGGGCTCCACCCGCAATGCCTTCAGACGCGGACGCGGACACGGCTCCGGCAACGGCAAAACAGCCGGCAAGGGCCACAAGGGTCAGAACGCCCGCTCCGGCGGCGGTGTAAGGCCGGGCTTTGAAGGCGGACAAATGCCGCTTTACCGCAGGCTCCCTAAGCGCGGACACAAAGTTCGCAACACTAAGGAGATCATCGCGATAAACCTTCGTTTGCTTAACGTGTTCGAAAACGGCCAAGTTGTAGATATCGACGCTCTCAAGGCAAAGGGGCTGGTGTCCAACCCACGCGACGGCGTGAAGATCTTGGGCAACGGCGATATCGACAAGAAGCTCACAGTTAAAGTCCACCACTTTAGCAAGTCTGCGGTCGAAAAGATCGAGGCTGCGGGCGGCAAAGCAGAGGTGATTTAATTTGTTCACAGTCTTTGCAAACGCCTGGAAGATACAGGAAATACGCAAGAAGATGCTCTACATGCTCCTGGTCTTGCTTGTGTACCGCCTTGGCGCGTTCATACCCATTCCGGGCATAAACCTCGAAATGTTGCAAATGATGCGCGAACAAGCCTCGGGCGCGGAACTCCTGTTCTTTATGATAGCCGGCGGCGGAACGGGCATCTTGATGCTGGGTATCGCTCCGTACATCACATCGTCCATCATCATGCAGCTGCTTACCG
>WRAA01000019.1 GCA_009780445.1 Defluviitaleaceae bacterium | reverse complement strand
CGCTGGAAGGTTTAACACAGACGGTAGCCGCCCTGCTTGGCGAAGTGCAGGCGGATATGCTGGAACGCGCCGCGGTACACAGGCGCGAACATACTTTCGCCGCGCGGGATTACGAGGAGTTCAGCCGTACCGCCAACGAGTTGCCCGGCTTTATCAAGGCCATGTGGTGCGGCGGCGCGGACTGCGAACAGAAAGTGAAGGACGATCTTACCGTGACCGCACGCTGCATCCCCTTCGAGCAGGAGGAAATCGGCCAAACCTGCGTAGTATGCGGGCAGGCCGCCGAACACATGGTTCTGTGGGGCAAGGCGTACTAAATAATAGAACGCAAAGGTGGGTTAGCACATGAGTTTAGAACTGGGAATTACAAAGGACGAACTGCTCAACGAAGTGGCAGAAAACGTCAAGACCATGTTCCGCAAGAGCATCAAGAGCGCGAACACGGTGCAGATATATCAGGCTCTTGCCTATGCAATCAAGGACGTTGTGACGGACAAGTGGATCCACACTCACGAAGAGTATGTGGAGAAGGATGTCAAGCTGGTGTACTACCTTTCCATGGAGTTCCTGATGGGGCGTTTCCTGGGGAACATGCTCATCAACTTGAAGGTCAGCGACGTGGTTAGCGAAGTGCTGGAAGAGCTGGGAGTGGACCCCGCGGAGATCGAGGACGCGGAGCGCGACCCCGGTCTGGGTAACGGCGGCCTTGGCCGCTTGGCCGCGTGCTTCCTGGATTCCCTCTCGACACTGGGCTATCCGGCGTATGGCTGCGGAATACGCTACCACTACGGCATATTCGAGCAGAAGATCGAGAACGGCTACCAGGTCGAGTATCCAGACGCGTGGCTGACCGAGGGCGACATCTGGGGCGTGAAGCGCGCCGAATATGCCTGCGAAATAAAGTTCGGCGGTAACGCCGTGCCTGTGCTGAAAGAAAACGGAGACTACCGCTTCGTCCTCGAGAACCACCAGTCCGTAATGGCTGTGCCGTACGACTATCCCATAGTGGGCTACGACAGCAACCTGATAAACACCCTGCGCCTGTGGGACGCGGAGCCTGTAAACGTGTTCGACCTACAGTCCTTCAACCGCGGCGACTACAGCAAGTCTGTGGAGGAGCAGAGGCTGGCCAAGAAGATCTCCGACGTTTTGTACCCCGCGGACGAGTTCGAGGCCGGCAAGGAGCTTCGCATCAAGCAGCAGTACTTCTTCATCAGCGCGACATTGCAGAGGGTTATCGAACGTTTTATGGCCACACACACCGACTTCTCGCTGATACCGGAGAAGATCCAGTTCCAGCTGAACGACACCCACCCGTCGGTGGCTGTGGCGGAGCTTATGCGCCTGCTGGTTGACGAATACGACGTGCCGTGGAACGAAGCGTGGGAGATCACCCGCAAGGCCTGCGCTTACACCAACCACACAATTATGTCGGAAGCTCTGGAGAAATGGCCGATAGAGCTGTTCAGCCGCATCCTGCCGCGTATCTTCATGATCGTGGAAGAGATAAACCGCCGCTTCTGCGCCCTGCTTATTTCGCGCTTTGGCGACAACCCCGCCAAGATCCGCAACATGGCCATCATTGCAGACGGACAGATCCGCATGGCCTTCCTTGCCATCGTGGGAAGCCATTCCGTAAACGGCGTGGCCGCAATCCACTCCGAGATCCTCAAGAATCAGGAGCTGAAAGACTTCTACGAGATCTACCCCGAGAAGTTCAACAACAAGACAAACGGCATCACCCAACGCCGCTGGCTTGCGTACTGCAACACCGGCCTGAGCAGACTCATCACAGAGACCATCGGCGATTCGTGGGTCAAGAACCTGGACGCGCTGACGGGGCTTGTGAAGTACGCGGACGACGCGTCCTTCCAAGAGAAGTTCATGCAGGTTAAGCGCGACAACAAGGTCAAGCTTGTGGGCCATCTCGAAACCGCCTACGGCATCCACGTAGACCCGGATTCCATCTTCGACATCCAGGTCAAGCGTCTGCACGAATACAAACGCCAGCTGCTGAACATCCTGAACGTAATGGACATGTACAACCAGATCAAGGCCAATCCGGGAATGGACTTCCAGCCGCGTACATACTTCTTTGCGGCAAAGGCCGCCGCGGGTTATGGCCGGGCGAAGCTTATCATCAAGCTGATAAACAGCGTGGCCCAGCTTGTGAACAACGACAAAACCGTAAACGGGCGCATAAAGGTACACTTCCTGCCGAACTACCGCGTGTCGATGGCGCAGATGCTCATTCCCGCGGCCGACGTGTCGGAGCAGATCTCCACAGCCGGCAAGGAAGCCTCCGGCACGGGTAACATGAAGTTCATGCTTAACGGCGCGCTCACAATCGGCACCATGGACGGCGCGAACATTGAGATCTTCGAGGAAGTGGGCAAGGACAACATCTTCATCTTCGGCCTTTCCGCCGAGCAAGTATACAACCTCACCGTAACGGGCGGCTACGACCCTTGGGACATCTGCAACATCAACCAGAGCGTCAACCGCATAATGACACAGCTGATAAACGGCACTCTCGACCAAAACACGGCCCTCTTCCGCGAGCTGTACGACGCCCTGCTAAACGGCTACCACGGGGCGCGCCCGGATGAATACTACGTGCTGAAAGACTTCGACGGATACGCCAAGGCGCAGGCCGAAGTGGGCAAGCTCTATAAGAACAAGGCGGCATGGGCAAGGGCCGCCATCATCAACACCGCCAAGTCGGGCAAGTTCTCCAGCGACCGCACAATCAAGCAGTATGCGGAAGAGATCTGGAAGCTGCCTGTAGTGGAAATATAGGATCAGCGAAACTTCTGAAGGAGGTTAACGGATGAGTACTGCAACAGAAGCAACAAAGTACAGCGAGCTTGACGAGTTTATCGCGGGCTTGCCATCAAACGACGGCGCGCTTATCCCCGCGCTGCACCAGGCGCAGGAGATTTTTGGGCATCTGCCGTTTGAAGTGCAGAACCACATCGCGCGAAAGCTGCGCATCCCCGCGGCCAAGGTGTATGGGGTGGTTACGTTCTACTCGTTCTTCAACATCGAGCCTAAAGGTAAGTACAAGGTGCAGGTGTGCATCGGCACGGCGTGTTTTGTGCGCGGCGCGGGCAAGGTGCTGGACGAATTCGCCGCAAAGCTGAAAGTTCCCAGCGGAACAACTTCCGAGGACATGATGTGGTCGCTGGACGGCCTGCGCTGTGTTGGCGCGTGTGGTCTGGCACCTGTGGTGATTGTAAACGGCAAGGTTTACGGCCGCGTAGAGGTAAAGGACGTGCAGGGCATTATCGACGACACTTTGGCGAAAGGAGAATAAGCATGAGCATGACAGTACCCGCAAAGAAGATAACTTCGCGCCAAGAGCTGGCAGAGCTTAAAAAGGCCTTCAAAGGCCACACGCTTATGCGCATGGTGTCGGAAGAGCCTGAAAAACGCAGGGAGATTTCCGTAAGCATGGGCACATGCGGAATAGAAGCCGGCGCGCGCGACACAATGCTCGCCATGCTGGACGAAGTTGTGGCGCAAGAGCTGGACGACGTTTCCATAATGGCTGTGGACTGTATGTCGCCGGCCGACGACTGTTCCGCGGAGCCTATTGTAAAGGTGGAGTTCCCCGGCGAAAAGTCGGTGCGCTACAAGAACGTGGATGTCGCCACAGGCATAGAGATTGTGCAGCAGCACCTTGCTAAGGGCAATATCGTGGAACGCGCAAAAATATAACAAAGGGAGGCATAGCATGAGCAATTACAGACTGCAAATACTGATTTGCGGCGGTACGGGCTGCGTTTCGTCCGGCTGCCTTGAAGTGGAAGATGCCCTCGTTGAAAGTCTGCGCAAACACGGCCTGTACGAGGAAACAAAGGTTATCAAGGTGGGCTGCTTCGGCTTCTGCGAGCAGGGGCCTATCGTGAAGGTATATCCGGACAACACATTCTATGTGAGAGTGGAAGCCAAGGACTGCGAAGAGATCGTGGCGGAGCATCTGCTGAAGGGCCGCCCCGTAAAGCGTCTCTTCTTCAAGGAGCCGTCCACAGGCGAAAGATATTCGCACCACCGCGACATGCCGTTCTATGAAACACAGGTGCGCGTAGCCCTCAAGCTTTGCGGCATTGTAGACCCTGAAAACATCGAGGACTACCTGGCCGTGGACGGTTATGACGCTCTGGCCAAGGCTCTTACGGAAATGACACAGATGGACGTTATCGACGTTATCAAGGCTTCCGGGCTAAGAGGCCGCGGGGGCGGCGGTTTCCCCACAGGCCGCAAGTGGGAGACCGCATACAATGCCGAGAGCAACAAGAAGTACGTAATTTGCAACGCCGATGAAGGAGATCCGGGTGCCTTCATGGACAGATCCATAATGGAGGGAGACCCGCACTCCGTTATCGAGGCTATGGCGTTGGCGGCCTATGCAATTGGAGCCGACGAAGGCGTGGTGTACATCCGCGCGGAGTACCCGCTGGCTGTGAACCGCCTCAAGATCGCGATAGAACAGGCCAAGGCATACGGACTGCTGGGCAAGAACATACTCGGCACAGACTTCAACTTCGACATCCAGGTGAACCTCGGCGCGGGCGCGTTTGTCTGCGGTGAGGAAACCGCGCTCATAAATTCCGTGCAGGGCGAACGCGGCGAGCCTAACTTCAAGCCCCCGTTCCCCGCGCAGGTTGGCCTGTGGAAGGAACCCACCGTTATCAACAACGTGGAGACCTATGTTAACATCCCGCAGATCATCAACAACGGGGCGGACTGGTTCCAGAGCCTGGGCGCGCCGGGCAACCCCGGCACCAAGGTGTTCGCCCTGGCCGGCAAGATCAACAACGTCGGCCTTGTGGAAGTGCCCATGGGCATCAAGATCAGCGACATCATCTACAAGATCGGCGGCGGAATCCGCGGCGGCAAGAAGTTTAAGGCTCTGCAAACCGGCGGTCCGTCCGGCGGCTGTATCTCGCAGGAGAACATCGACGTAGAGGTTACGTTCGACAACCTCGAGAAGGTTGGCTCGATGATGGGCTCAGGCGGCATGATCGTCATGGACGAGGACGACTGCATGGTGGATATCGCGAAGTTCTATCTTGACTTCACCGTGGAGGAAAGCTGCGGCAAGTGTACGCCGTGCCGTATCGGCAACAAGAGGCTCTACGAAACTCTGGAGAACATCTCCAAGGGTAAGGGCAAGATCGAAGATCTCGAAGAGCTGCGCGACCTTGGCGTTATCATCAAGGACTGCTCGCTCTGCGGGCTTGGCCAAACCGCGCCGAACCCGGTTCTCTCGACGCTTAACTTCTTCATGGACGAATACAGGGCGCATGTGGTGGACAAAAAATGCCCCGCCGGCGCGTGCAAGGATCTGCTGGAATACGTAGTTATTCCCGAGAAGTGCATAGCCTGTACCCTTTGCAAGCGTGTATGCCCCGTTGACTGTATCATCGGTGAACCCAAGGTTATCCACGTTATAGACCAGGCACGCTGCATCAAGTGCGGCGCGTGCGAGGCAAAATGCCCCAAGGATGCTATCGTTAAGCAATAATTAGACGAGGGAGGTGCCAAGTGATATCCATAACTTTGAACGATAAACCCATGAGCGTTGAAGAAGGCATTACGGTGCTGGACGCGGCCAAACAAGCCGGCGTATACATCCCCACACTGTGCCACATGAACCTGCACAGCCTGAATATGCACAACAACCCCGGCAGCTGCCGCGTGTGCATGGTAGAGCTTGAGGGCCGCCGCACTCTCGCGCCGGCCTGCACGACCAAGGTTTTCGACGGAATGAAGGTGCGCACCAATACGCCCAAGGCCATTAAGTCGCGCCGCACCATGGTGGAGCTTCTGCTTTCGAACCACCCGACAGACTGCCTTATCTGCGACCGCAACAACAATTGCGAACTCCAGAGCATGGCCTCCAGCCTGGGCATCCGCAAGATCCGCTACAGCGGCGAACGTATGCGCTTCGACAGCGATACATCCAGCCACGCCATGATCCGCGATCCGGAAAAGTGCATCCTGTGCAGACGCTGTGAAACAGTCTGCAACGAAGTGCAGACCGTGAACGTATACTCCGCCAAGGGCAGAGGTTTCGACGCTGTGTTGTCCACGGCGTTTGACATGCCGCTCTACGACACAACATGCACCTTCTGCGGCCAGTGCGCAAGCGTATGCCCCACGGGCGCGCTCGTACAGCGCAGCTATATCACGGAAGTGTGGGACGAAATCGCCGATCCGGACAAGCTTGTGATAGTGCAGACCGCGCCCGCGGTGCGTGTTGCTCTCGGCGAAGAATTCGGCATGGACTACGGCTCCCGCGTTACCGGCAAGATGGTGGCCGCGCTTAGGCACATCGGCTTCGACAAGGTGTACGACACCGACTTCGCCGCGGACCTCACCATCATGGAGGAGGCCAACGAGCTTATCAAGCGCATACAGGGCGGCGGGCCTCTGCCGATGCTGACAAGCTGCTGCCCCGCGTGGGTACGCTTCATCGAGCATCAGTTCCCAAGCCTGATCGACATTCCGTCCAGTTGCGCGTCGCCCCACGAGATGTTCGGCGCGATCGCAAAGACATATCTTGCCGAAAAGCTGGGCGTGGATCCGAAGAAGGTCGTGGTCGTGTCCATCATGCCGTGCCTTGCCAAGAAGCACGAGGCCAACAGGGCGGAGCTTGCCACGGAATTCCCGCATGTGGACTATGTTCTGACCACGCGTGAGCTTGCGAGCATGATCCGCGAGGCCGGCCTTAGCTTCGGCGAGCTTGAAGAGGCGGACTTCGACAAGGTTATGGGCGAATCCACCGGCGCGGGCGTTATCTTCGGCACAACCGGCGGCGTTATCGAAGCGGCCGTGAGAACGGCGGCCTGCAAGCTGGAGGGCAAGGAGATCGACAAGATCGACTTCACCGAACTGCGCGGAATGGACGGCGTGCGCGAAGCCACCGTACACGTGGCCGGCATGGATCTGCGCATCGGCATCGCGCACGGCCTCGGCAATGCGCGCACCCTGCTGCAGAAGATCAAGGACGGCAAGGCCGACTATCACGCAATCGAGATTATGGCCTGCCCGGGCGGCTGTGTGGGCGGCGGCGGTCAGCCCCTCCTGCAAACTTACAGCCTGGAAGGCGACAAGATGGCCGTTATCGAAAAACGCGCCAAAGCCCTCTACGCGGAGGACGCAGACAAGCAGCGCAGAAGATCCCACGAAAACAAGGAGATCCAGCAGCTCTACGCGGAATTCCTTGGCGAACCGGGAAGCCACAAGGCGCACGACCTTCTGCACACAACCTACACCAAGCGCGGCGTGTACAACATAAACCTGCCGTCGTCGAAATAACTCGAATCATGAATCTTCTCGGAGGACGGCTGTCGGCTTCCGAGAAGATTTTTATAATTTGTCGCATACATAAAGTGGACAAGTGAGAGTAGACTATGGTAGAATGGATCAGAGAAGTTGAAAATACCTTCCGAGAGGAGATTGATCACCATAATGAAGATTCGTAGTCGTATTGTTTCGCTTGCGCTGGCAGGCGTGTTGCTTGCGGGCACGGCATCAATAACGAACCCTGTCGCCGCAAATGACAGGATCACCGTAGTGTTGGACGGCCAGTTCCTGACATTTACCTATGTACAGCCGCAGATCATTAACGACAGGACGATGGTGCCTGTGCGGGAGCTTGCGGAAGCACTCGGAGCCGTTGTCCACTGGGACGCGGACGAGGGCAGGGTAACTTTGCTGCGGGGAGACCGCTACGCCGCCTTGCAGATCGGCCTGGACGCAATGCTGTTCGGCACATTTGTGATGAACGACGGAATGAGGGACGCTACGAGCGTGGAAACGCTTAACCTTCAATCGCCGCCCGTAATTGTTAACGAGCGGTCGCTCTTTCCGCTGCACGCGATAACCTATGCCTTCGGCATCGTACAGCCGGAGTGGAACGGCGATACGCGCACGGTGATCATATCCTCGGGCGGAGCAGCAGGCACGGCCTCCGCGCCCTTAACCACGCCGCCGCCTACGGGAACCGTAACGAGCGGGAACCAGCCCGGCCCCGGAGCCATTCCGAACAGCGAGTTCTACATGGAAGTGTCCGGCAATACCTTGCAAAACATGCACACCAACCGCGCAAGGTTCGCCGTGGTTGTGTTCGACGGAAACAGCACAACGGACGTGGCCGACGTACAGCGCGTGATAAACGCGGCCAACAACGCCGGCACGGAAACCAGAGTTCTGCACGGCTTCGACACAAGCAACAGAAGAGGCATGTCGGACCCGAACCTTATGACATGGGTGTGGCAGGTCGAGGGAGCGTCGCGCGGCAATACGCCGTTTGTGGTGTTCTCCTTCGGCGGCCAGCTGGACTATGTTGTGACGGATCTTTCGGACATAGAAGTTCTAGCGTCGATGTTCGAGAACATTGCCAGGCAGAACCCGACACTGCCGGGAGCGGCTCCAACGCCAAGCCCTTCGCCGTCTCCGCACCCCGGCGCTTCGCCAAGTCCTTCGCCGTCGCCCGGCCCCGGTGTTTCGCCAAGCCCTTCGCCGTCGCCTTCGCCAAGCCCGTCGCCGGGAAGCCTCGTGCGCGAGTTCTCGTGGACGCGGATAGACCTTACGCAGACACAGGCAATGTACGACAGGAACGAGAGCTTTGCGGTGTTCATCTACAACACTAACGACACCAACCTCGTTCCGGTGCGCGACATGGTGCGCAATATCGCCCAGTCCGAGAGGGTGCCGGTGCTGTATGCCGGCGCGGTCAGCAACATGAGCTGGATAGGCCGGTATGTGCCGAACCAGAACGTGAATACGCCGCTGTTGATGATTGTGCGCGGCAACAGCGTGGAGTTTATAGCAAATATAAACGACTCGAGCAGCATGAGGGACAGAATCTCCAATTCTCTCTGGTCGTTTGGCAACCACGTCAACACGCTTAATCGGTAGAGCAAGTTAATTGCAACGGGGTTCGGGGAAATTTCTCCGAACCCCTTTTGTCGTTGCAAAATGGAAGGGAAAGTTTCGCGAAATTTATCATTAAATTTATGTGACAGATGCTCAAATTGTTGCGGCGGCCTGATGGGCAAACTTAGAATACGTTCAGTTTGTGAGGCGGCGGGGGATTATCAATTGCATGTTGTACATATTGACGAATGGCGGCGGAGTAAGCGCGCCTTGGCGGCGATAAGCGGAAATACAATACAATTGACATTCGGCGAAATACTGCCTATAATAGCCTCTAACATAATAACTACATATTGAAATGGAGGTAATAGTATGTTGAAAAAACAGAATTTACTGGTACGCGCGACGGGTCTCGTTCTTGCTGCAGTAATTCTTGCAGGCTGCACGGGCAACCAACAACCCGCACAACCACCCGCCCAGCCGGCGACGCCTGCTCAAAACGCAGACGCCCAGCCCGAACCGGCCGGCGTAGAGGTGGACGAACTTCTGATTGGCCTGCTGGGGCCGTGGACCGGCAATGTTGCACAGTTCGGCATAGCTAAGCGCAACGGCGCGATGCTGTACATAAATCAGTTTAATGAGCGCGGCGGGTTACAGATTAACACTGCGGACTTCGACGAAGAGGGCGTTCCCGCAAATGCTATTGCCGGATATCATTGGCTCGTAGATCAGGGTATAACCGCGCTTATCGGCAGTGTTACAAGCGCGCCGACCCTCGCCGTAGTGCCTGTGGCCTTCGAGGACAACATGCCGATGATCACCGCCACGGCCACCCACGCCAACGTAACCGTGGACGCGGGAACAGGTAATGTCTGGACGAACATGTTCCGCTCCTGCTTTATCGACCCGTTCCAAGGGTTGAAGATGGCGGAGTTTGCCGTGGAAGTTATCGGCGCGCAGACTGCGGCTGTCCTGTACAGCAACGAGATCGACTATTCCATCGGCCTTACGGAAGCTTTTGTCGCCCGTGCGCAGGAGCTTGGCCTTGAGATCGTGGCGACAGAAGTGTTCGCCGACGCAGCGGTAGACTTCCTCGGCCAGCTTACAAACATTGCGGCGACAAACCCGGACGTACTCTTCATCCCGGCGTACTTCCAGCATATCGCGCTTATCGGCCCGCAGAGCGTGCAAGCCGGACTTGACACAGTGATGCTGGGCGCCGACGGCTGGAACGGCACCATGGAAATCATCGCCGATCCGTCCAGCATCGAAGGCTCGTTCTTTATGACAGGCTTCACGGATGAGGACGAATCCCCGTTGGTGCAGGGCTTCCTTTCCGACTTTATGGCGGCCTACGGCGAAGTGCCGAACATGTTTGCGGCTCAGGGTTACGACGCGGCGATGATCCTGCTCGCGGCTATCGAGCTGGCTCTGGCGGACGGCTTCCTGCCGAACACAGACGAGTTCAAGGCTTCGGTCATCAGCCATATGGCGGCCACAAGCATCCAGGGCGTAACAGGCCACATCACCTTCGACGAGTTCAACAACCCGCAGAAGAGCGCGTTTATCCTCGAAGTTAGAGAGGGCGATGCACGCTTCTGGGGAACATTCTAAGTAGATAGATTCAAGCGTGTTGCATAGCGGCAACACGCTTTAGGGGAATTTTTCAGACAAAGCTGGGTTAAGTGCGTCGATACAGGGCGCAGCGGCGGAGCAGGGCTTATGCCTTGCTTCGCATAGCTTCGTCCGTGAAAGGGGCGCAGGATATGTTACTTGTTGCACAGTTGATAAACGGTCTACAGCTTGGTTCGATATATGCGTTGATAGCCCTTGGTTACAGCATGGTGTACGGAATTGTCAAGCTTCTGAACTTCGCGCATGGCGACATCATCATGGTTGGCGGGTATATCGCGCTGTTTTCGCTTACGTTTGGCCAGCATCCGCTTCTTGCCGCCGCGCTTACGGTGGCCGGGTGTACGGTGCTTGCCATTGTTATCGAAAAGCTGGCCTACACGCCGCTGCGCTTCGCGCCCAGGCTATCCTTGCTTATCACGGCCATAGGCGTGTCGATCCTTCTGCAAAACCTGGCACAATACTTTTTCAGCGCGAGCGGACGTTCCTTTCCCGGGCATCTTATGATCCCTCATGGCAGCGTGTCCCTCGGCGGTGTAATGGTCTCCTACACCTCTGTCATCACGATCGTGACGTCTCTGGTGTCCATGGCGGCTCTCACCATGCTTGTCAAGCACACAAAGCTGGGCAAGGCAATGCGCGCGGTCAGCGAAGATCAGGACGCGGCGCGCCTCATGGGCGTGAACGTTAACAGCGTTATCACCTTCACCTTTGCGGTGGGCGCGGCTCTTGCCGGCATCGGCGCGCTTCTGTACAGCGTGCGCTTCCCGCTTATCTTCCCGACTGTGGGCGCGATGCTGGGGCTGAAGGCCTTTGTCGCCGCGGTGTTCGGCGGAATCGGCTCCATACCCGGGGCGATGCTGGGCGGTTATGCCATCGGCTTGCTGGAGGTTCTCGTCACGGCTGTCGGCCTGTCCCGCTGGGTGGACGGCGTGGTGTTCATGGTGCTTATCTGCGTGCTGATGGTGCGCCCGACGGGCATTATGGGCCGCAACATGATGGAAAAGGTTTAGGGGGGGAGGGCTGCTATGAAGGAATTTACCATTTCGACTCCGGCGCGTTATGTTATGAATACGGTGCTGGTGCTGATGTTCCTGTTTATCGGCAACCATATCACGCAGAGCGGCATATTGCTGCGCTCGCAGTACGCCCTGCTCATCCAGATCGGCTTCTTCATTATCTTGGCGGTGTCGCTCAACTTGGTCACGGGATACCTGGGCCAGCTTCCGCTTGGCCACGCCGGGTTCATGGCCGTTGGCGCGTATGCCGGCGCGTTGTTCTGGCGCGCGCATCTTCTGCCGCCCACGCTCTCCATAATTGTGGGGCTGATTGTGGCCGGCGTTGTCGCGGCGATATTCGGCGTGCTTATCGGTGTGCCCGCGCTTAGGCTGCGCGGCGACTATCTGGCTATTATAACACTGGGATTCGGCGAGATCATCAGGGTGATGCTGACCAACCTTGACTCGATTACATACGGGGCGCGCGGATTGCTGAACATTCCGCGCTATTCCAGCTTCTTGATCGTGTATGCCTGCGTGGTGATAACCTGCACGGTGATACACATGCTGATGAAGAGCCGCCACGGGCGGGCGATACTCTCCATACGCGAAAACGAGATCGCGGCCGAAAGCTGCGGCATAAAGACTACGTACTACAAGGTTCTGGCCTTTGCGGTTTCCGCGTTCTTTGCGGGGGTGGCGGGCGCGTTGTTCGCGGGGAATCAGGGTCTGCTGGTTCCGTCCGACTTCGACTTTATGACGAGCATCAACATCCTCATGATCGTGGTGCTCGGCGGGCTTGGCTCTATGTTTGGGTCTGTAGTGGCGGCGGCGGTGCTTACCTTCCTGCCGTTTATGCTCCAGCCCTTGGCGGACTACCGCATGATAATCTATTCGCTGATGCTGATAATCGTGATGATATTCAAGCCGTCCGGTCTGCTGGGAAGTTACGAATTCTCTCTTAGCCGCATTATCGAGAAGGTAGTGAACAAGGCGTTGTCACTGCGCGGCGGCGCGGCAAAGGGAGGGCGGTAGCATGGGAAGGCGCGACACAAAAACTCCCTTTGTGCCGGAGCGCGACGCGTACAAGGCTCCCGTGATGGAGTGCGTGAACCTGGGCATAGACTTCGGCGGCCTCACCGCTGTTAACGACTTCTGCATCACCATCGGCCCCACGGAGATCTGCGGCCTTATCGGCCCCAACGGCGCCGGCAAGACCACTATCTTCAACTTGCTCACCAAGGTGTACCAGCCGACGCGCGGCTCCGTCTACTTAAACGGGGTGGACACGAAGAACCTTAATTCAGAGAAGGCCAACCGCGCCGGCCTTGCGCGTACTTTCCAGAATATCCGCCTGTTCAAGAATATGACGGTGATGGAGAACGTGCTGGTCGGCCTGCACAATAAGACGGAGTACGGGCTTGGCGAGGCAATACTGCGTATGCCGGCGTACTGGCGCGCGGAAAAGATCGCCCGTGCGCGAACGCTGGAACTGCTGGAAATTTTCGACATGCAGGGCATTCACGGCCACAAGGCCGGAAGCTTGCCATACGGCTCGCAACGCCGCTTGGAGATTGTACGCGCTCTTGCGACAGGCCCGACAGTGCTGCTTCTGGACGAACCCGCCGCCGGCATGAACCCCGCCGAAACCGAGGAGCTGATGGAGAACATCCTCAAGATCAACAAGGTGTTCAAAATCGCCATAGTGCTTATCGAACACGATATGAAGCTGGTAATGGGCATTTGCGAGGGCATTGGCGTGCTGAACTACGGCAAGCTGATCGCCAAAGGTACGCCGGCCGAAATTCAGAAGAACCCCTTGGTTATCGAGGCGTATCTCGGAAAGGCGGAGGGCGAAGGCGATGCTTAGTGTCAGCGGAATCAACGTATATTACGGCAATATCCACGCGATCAAGGATATAAGCTTCGAGGTGGCCGAGGGTGAGGTCGTTACCCTGATCGGCGCGAACGGCGCGGGAAAGAGTACGATACTCAAGACGGTGTCCGGGCTTCTGCGCAGCAAGACGGGCAGCGTCACCTTCTCCGGTGAGGATATCGGCCACACCGCGCCCCACGCCATCGTAAAGCGCGGCCTGGCGCATGTGCCGGAAGGCCGCAGGATCTTCTTGCAGATGAGCGTGCTGGAGAACTTGGAGATGGGCAACTACACTAAGTCCGCCGTGGGCATGAACGAGCGCATAGAGCAGGTATACGAGCGTTTTCCGCGTCTTAAAGAGCGCAGGAAGCAGTTCGCCGGCACTTTGTCCGGAGGGGAGCAGCAGATGCTGGCCATTGGCCGCGCCCTGATGTCGCAGCCCAAGCTTCTGATGCTGGACGACCCTCGATGGGCCTCGCGCCGCTGCTGGTGGAGCAGATATTTGGCATAATCCGCGAGCTTAACGCCTCCGGCGTGACGATATTGCTGGTGGAGCAGAATGCGCACATGGCTCTTAGCGTGGCTAACCGCGGCTATGTGCTGGAAACGGGGCGCATAATCACCTCCGCGCCGGCGAGTGATCTTCTAAAGGATGATTCAGTCCGCAAGGCCTACCTGGGCGGATAGCAACAAATTGAAAGAAGGCTCGAAAGCGGCAAATACTACCGCTTAGAGCCTTATTTTGTTGTGCCGGCAGCTATACCAGCTTCTTGAGCATTAGTTCCGGGTTGGAGCTGTAGGCTATCGCGCTCTTGTCGGAGATGATGCCTTTTTTGAAGAGGTTTACAAGGCTGGTGTCCATTGTTACCATACCTTCCGCGCCAGAAGAGTGGATCACGGAATCTATCTGGTGGATCTTGGCCTCGCGGATGAGGTTTCGCACAGCATTGTTGACCACCATGATTTCGAACACGGGGGTGATCCTGCCTTCTACCGTGGGCACAAGCTGTTGCGACACAACGGCCTGCAACACCATGGAGAGCTGTACGCGGATCTGGTTCTGCTGGTTTGCCGCGAAGGCATCCACGATTCTGTCGATAGTGTTTGCCGCGCCGACTGTGTGTAGGGTGGAGAACACAAGGTGGCCTGTTTCGGCGGCCGTCATTGCTACGGATATCGTCTCGTGGTCGCGCATTTCGCCCAGAAGAACCACGTCGGGAGCTTGGCGCAGGGACGCGCGCAGAGCCTTGACATAACTTTCGGTGTCTGTGAGGACTTCGCGCTGGCTGATGATGCTCTTGGAGTGCCTGTGCAGATACTCGAGAGGATCTTCCAGAGTTACGATATGCTCGGATCTGGTCTTGTTGATATGGTCGATGAGGCAGGCCAGTGTGGTGGACTTTCCGCTTCCCGCCGTACCGGTGACGAGAACCAGCCCCTTCTTGCGCTCCGCGAGATCCATGACGACCTGCGGAATGCCGACTTCCGACGGGTTTGGCAGCTCGAAGCGGATTATGCGGATAACAGCGGCCAGAGAGCTGCGCTGTTTGTACACATTTACCCTAAAGCGGCTAAGCCCGGGGATGGCGATGGAAAAGTCGTCATCGCCAGAGCTTGTTGCGCGTTGCAGGTCACGGTCGGCCGCGTGGTTGTAGATCTGGCTTACGAGGTCGTGAGTGTCCGCAGGTTTGAGAATTTGGTCATCGTAACGCGTGAAGCCTTCGTTTATCTTGTAGGTGACAGGCATACCCGCGATTATAAATACGTCTGATGCATGTTGTTCCACAGCGTCTGTTAAAAGCTGAATTACATCCACCGTTGCCCTCCTAAATAGCGTGCGTTATAATTTGTTGCCGCGGATTACATGCCGGGCCCCGGCCATACGTTTAAAATTTCGATGCCGTAAAGGTCAGGGTCGTAGTCGGCAATCATCAGCCAGGACAGGATGTGCAGCCGTTGATCCTCCAGCTCCAGTTCGACTTCGATCAGCAGCACATCGTCGACAGGCACGATAAAGATGATGTTCCCGTAAAAATCTTGGAACGCGCCCGCGTCGCTTATTCGTGAGGCAAGTTCGGATTCGGGGGATGTGCGTACTATGTAGCTGAGGTTCGCCAGTATTTCCTCCGCGCGGTTGTTG
>WRAA01000018.1 GCA_009780445.1 Defluviitaleaceae bacterium | reverse complement strand
TTGTGGTTCGCTAGAATGCTGTGTGCCGGTGGCACACGTCTAGCATCCGGAGCGTCAGCGTAGGAAAAAGCTGACGACGCACGGCGGAAAATTTGCCGAAAATGTGCCGAAATGGGGTTTTCAAACACGCCCTAGTCGCTGTTATTATTTTAGTGGGTGTAGGTTTCGGTGCGCTTTTCCTTCAAGGAACTTTGGAGATGGGCGGCGAGGCCGCCGGGTTCGAAGAAACCGTGACAAGAGCTCAATTTTCAAGGATGGTCGTATTAGGTGTTTGAAACACCTATCAACGGAATCGCTACTACAAATTGAAGAGGAGGCAGATTATGTATTGTCAGCATTGCGGAAGTCCACTAAACCAAGGTGCCGTTTTTTGCGACAAGTGCGGCAAGGCCGTTGCATCCAACCCAAGCGCACAGCAACCCCGGTCAAGCGGGCACCCTGCCGCACCGGGCGGCACGCCCCCGGGGGCAATATATCTAATGACCACAGGCATCTTGTACATAGCATTTGGAGTATTCGGTTTTATAGGGGCTGTCTTTGGGCTCCAGGCCTTAAACACGCTCACCGGTGCGGCAGGCTGGTTTGGTGTGGGTCAATTGGCGGGGGATTTGTTCGCCGGAGCGAGAACGATATTATATCTTGCTATGTTTCACGCGGCTTACCAGGTTTTTATAGGTATTTGCGGTGTTAAGTTTCGCGCGACATTAGAAAAAGGCGCATTACTGTTTTTCCTTGCCGGACTTGACATTGCGTTAAGTGTGCTATACATGATTCTTGGAAGCTTTTCTTGGCTGTTTGTTGTAGCACTCCCCATACCGATTTGCTACATGATTGGCGCGAACAAGAACCTATCGGCACGTGGAGGCACGCTCGAGTTTAGAGCGATCCCGACTATGTTCGGAACAATGCTTTCAGCTGTTCCAAAAACTATGCCGTCATCTACATCACCGGGCATTCAACCTATGCCTCAGTCACTGCAAAGCTGCACAAGATGCGGCAACCCAATGGAAATCGGCGATGTCTTTTGCGAAAACTGCAGCCAGAAAGATGTAACAGGGTCATTGCCGCCACAAGCCGCATATACGCCGCCCGCGCCAATGCCAATGCCGACTGCATCAATAAGCCGGCCCCGGATGCCCCTTGTATTTCTGCTGGATACCTCTGCCGCAACCGCACCTTACATAAATCAGCTAAGCGCATGTCTAAACCGCTTCAAGGCTGATGTACGCTTGGACAGTAAGACGCAGAGTATCTTAGACGTTGCGGTTGTGCAGTTCAGCGACACCTGTAATGTGTTACAGGATTTTACGCCTGTGGAAAATATGAGACCCTTCCGGCTTATAACTTCGGGGCGCGCCCTGTATTCCGATTCTATCCGCGAAGCACTCACCATGACAGAGAATCGCGTCCGTTCACAAACAAACTCCTACAAACCATGGGTAATCCTAATTACCGGAAGCGCGCCGGCTGACGACATCACTGCCATTGCCGGGCATGTGCAAAATATGCAGAATTCTGACAGGCTGCGGTTTATGGCACTGGGAGTCCAGGGATATAACGCCACCGCCTTACAACAACTGACGGATGTCGTGTTCAAAATGGACGGAACAGATTTCGCGCACTTCTTTGACTGGATAAACAAGTGCATGTGGGCTGTCGCGCAGACTTCACCGGGCGAAAAACCACAATTACCACCATTACAAGGAAATGTGTACCGGGAGATTTAGCGTTCTGAAAAATAATAACCCAACGAATGCGGAGGCGAAAGAATATGCAACAGAAAAGATTTGACGCTGCTTCAAGCGATGTCCCAACCATAATCAACGCCGGTGAGTCTCATATGGCACTTGTATTTGTGCTGGACGTTTCCGGCTCTATGAACGGCCGGCCGATTGAGGCATTAAACGCGGGACTAAATCAGTTCAAGGCAGATGTCTGCAAGGACAAACTAACTCGAGACATTTTGGATGTGGCTGTTATTCAGTTCAACGATAGTTTTAGCGTGGCGCAAGATTTTGTGCCGATCGAATATATGGATCACATGCAATTAGAAGCCGACGGCGCAACCAAGTACACAGCACCTATCAAAGAAGCCTTAAAAATGGTGGACGAGAGATCTCGCTTCTATCGCCGTTCGGGCACCGAACCCTACAAGCCGTGGATAATCTTCGCCAGCGACGGTGCGCCTCACGACGACATTACAGCTGTAGCTCACGAGATAAACGACGCGCAGACAGCCGGAAAAGTCCGGTTTCTTGCCTTAGGCGTTGGCAACTTTGATTCAAAATCTCTAAAACAGCTCACGGATGTGGTTCTCCGATTGGAAGGAACGGACTTCACCCACTTTTTCAACTGGGTCGGAAAGAGTATGCGCTCCGTATCGCAGTCAGCACCGGGCGAAAAGCCGCCATTGCCAGCTTTGGAGGGAAATGTATACCGAGATACTTCGGACATATAGGGAGATCAAGCCATGATCTATACATATGGTGTATCACTTCCGGGAACGTATCACATCAAACATGATATCGTTTGCCAGGATAGCTTTATGATCATTCAATTGGGCAAGGAGATATCAATAGCTGCCGTGGCAGACGGATTGGGAAGTGCGGAGCATTCTGACATAGGCTCGAAAATCGCGGTCACGGTAACTACTGAGCATTGCCGGCAATATATCGCTACTGCCAAGAAAGCTTCAGACATTCTCGACATTATCAGAGCCGCCTTTTTCGCCGCTCAAAAGGCCATCGAAAAAGAAGCGGCCAAACAAGACCATGCCATAGAACACTATGACACCACCCTAACCTTGGCGGTGCTTATTCGCGATACCTTGTACTATGGTCATTCCGGCGACAGCGGCATAATTGCGCTCACCACCCAAGGCCGTTACGAGCCGGTAACTAAGCAGCAGCGAGACCCTGAAGGCCGGGTATTCCCCTTGTTCTTTACGGACAAATGGGAATTCGGCCGGTACAGCGAGAAGGTATCCGGCGTGTTGATGGCAACAGACGGCATGTTGGAAACCTTCTTCCCAATCTACATCAAGAATGACCCTGTCAGCAATATACATGTGTCTCTGGCACAATTTTTCATGGACAAAAAAAGCCTGCGCATAGACGAGGTGGGGCAGAAGGCAGTGGAAGCCCGCATGAAGGAATACATGGAGGCCATACCGGATGAGAAGGTCAACGACGATAAAACCATAGTAGTACTGATTAACCCTTCTATACGCACTAAGCGGCAGGGCAAGGAATATTATCAAGAGCCGGACTGGGCAGAGCTAAAGAGAAAGCACGACGAAGCTTGGAGGCGTGAAGCCTACCCGGGTTTGTTCAAGGACGCAAAATCCCCGGCAGATCCGGCGCCCACATCCGTAAGTATGGATACTAGTACGCCGGCTACGACGGAGCCATCCGCAACACAGCCGCCTCACAAGTCGAAAGCGCGAAAAGCCCTTTACGCGGTGGTGCCGATATTTGTAGTGCTTGCGGCTACGTTTGTCTGGATCTATGCCGCAACCTCTCCGGAGGAATACGACGGCAACGGCTATCATACCTCTCAAGCGGCAGAACCGCCCCCGACACCCGCGACACAGCAAACCGATGAATACGAAGATTACGAAAATGACATCAATCCGGATGAGGCGAGCGAATATGCGCCGGAGCAAGAACATATCGAAGAAAGGGATGATCAAGCATGACACTGATAGGCGCCAACGGAACAATATACCGCCTGGACCCCACGCCCATAGGCAGCGGCGGCGAGGGCGACATCTACCTTGTACGCAGCGAAGAAAGCAGGGTCGCCAAGATATACAAGGCGGGTGCGCTCACGCCTGAATTGCTGGAAAAACTCAAGGTAATGATCGCGAACCCGCCAGACGACACAGTATTGTCGCAGGTGGCCTGGCCGCTGGATATTGTTCACGACGAATATGGGAAGTGCCGCGGCTTCATCATGCCTAAACTGCACATAAACGCCGAGTTGAACGAGATCTACAAGTACCCCGCCGTGCTGCCGCTCTCCGCAAAACAGAAGATCAACATAGCCCAGAACATCTGCGTTGTGATATCGGAAGTACACCGCGCGGGATACGTGTTCGGCGACTTCAACCCGCGTAATATCGGGCTGGACAAGAATACCGGGCTGGTATCCTTCCTGGACACGGATACATACCACGTTGTTGACCCTGCCGGCGGCAACACCTACCGCTGTAACGTCTGCGCCTCCGGCTACGCCGCGCCGGAGCTGCTGGAGAAGTGTTCCGACTACATATCCGCCAACCCCACGGCAAGCCGCGACGCCTATGCGCAAACACCGTTGCCCACCTTCACCCGGGAGACGGACAACTTCGCCCTGGCCATCCACATCTTCAAACTGTTGATGAACGGCTACACCCCGTTCGGCGGCATAATCGAGACCGCGTCCGTGTCGCAAAGCTCCCCCGGCGTGGGCGACGCCGCCGTGCGCCGCAACAGCTACTGCTTCAGACCGGGCTACAAGCCGCAGTCCGTGGCTATCCCCGGCCTGGAGACGCTGCCGGAGGAAATTGCCGACCTGTTCACCAGAGCCTTCATAGAAGGCCGAGTTGACGCGCGCAAAAGACCCAACGCCGTTGAGTGGCACGGAGCCTTGGGCAGGTACGAACAACAGTTGGCAACATGCTACAACAATCCCCTGCACCAATACGACAGGAAGAACAGCCAATGCCCCCTGTGCGAAGCCGACCGGCGGTATGCCGAGGCAGTGGGCAGTTCCCCGGCGCCATCCCTCAAACAGACAACATACGCACCGCCACCGCTAGAACCAGCACAAGCACAACCCACACATACACAAGCTACACAGCCATCTGCACCAACGCAAGCGCGGACATCTTACTGGAATAAGATTGTTGCGGCAGCATGTTTGGTTTTTATGGTCATATCCGCCGCAATCGCTGTAATGAGCGCGGGGAACACGCAAGGCTCGGCGGAAACATATGCCCACGCTAGTAATAACCAAGGTAGCATAGTCGCAGCCGATTTAACAGGACAAACCATCGGAAATGTTGGCAACATAGTGGAGTTTGGTGGCCATACATGGAGAGTGCTTGACGTTCAGACGGGCAGGGCTCTGCTGTTAAGCGAATACATACTAGAACACAGGCAGTACCACCACACAAATCAGAATGTGACATGGAGCAGCAGTTCGATACGCCATTACCTGAACAATACGTTCTATAATACGTTTAGCGAGGCTGACAGATCTCTTATACTGGAAACCGAGATTAGTAACCTCGACAACCAGTGGTTTGGCACGCCCGGCGGCAACAACACGTTCGACAAAATATTCCTGCTAAGCTTGGAGCAAGTCGTGTGGCACTTCGGTAACAGCGGGCAGTTGGGCAACAGGTCAGCGAACAGACTAACTATAAATGACAGCTATAATTCTGAGCGAATAGCAATAGCCAGATACCTCCGCGGCATGATTGGGTGGTGGTTACGGTCACCCGGAAGATATGATAACCGTGCGGTTAGAGTCAACTCCAGCGGCGCTGTCTCTGTATCGGGCGCTTCGGTTGATCTCGCTTTCAGCGGAGTTCGCCCCGCTTTGTGGCTGAGCTTAGAGCCGGCTGTCGTGGCAACCGTGCCAAACCCCGCACAGCCTCTCGCGGCAACCCAAACACCAACTCTCGCTCCGGAACCCGTGCCTGAACCAACACCAACGCCTTCACCAGAACAAACGCTTGAGCCGACACCAGCACCTATTCCAGAACCAATACTAACGCCAACACCTGCGCCCGTATCAGCAGTTGCTTATATAACCATAAGGGGAGAACAGTTCAGTACATCGTTGACACGCCTCGAGTTGACGGAAAGGAATTTGCAAAATGCAGATATCGCCCATTTAAGATACATGACGAATCTAACCAGGTTGAATCTTGCAAGAAATCAAATTAGCGACTTGTCGCCGTTGTCAAATCTAACGAATTTAACAGACTTACTTTTGAGTAACAATCAAATCAGCAATCTAATACCGCTGTCTAGTCTCACAAATCTAACTGTTCTAGATTTGTTTGGCAATCAAGTTAGCGACTTAACACCGCTATCTGGCATTACAAATTTTACCAGCCTAGACTTGCGTCGTAACCCAATCAACGATTGGTCACCGGTGGCGCATGTGGCGCATATTATTGGTAGGCCAGAAGCAGTAGGGTATACACCAACACCGGCTGCTACTCCTATACCAACACCAATATCTACGCCTATGCCTGATATGATATCATTGCAGGAATTTTCTGATGTACTTGGTTTGCGTCAAGACATCAACGTAATAAGAGATCCTGCAAACCGTACTATAACCCTTATTCTTCCAACCGGCAGAACTGTACAATTTGAAGTTGATAGCTCAATAATGCTCGACAATGGGGCACCTCGCAACATAGTTTCAGTTAGCGGATACCCTGTTAGCCCAATCGAAGCGGATGGCGATATACTATTACCGCTAGTATTTATGGCAGAAGTAGTTGCTGGTATGAGTTTGAGAGAGTTTGAAGAAGCTCGCGCAGCAAGTGGGAGGCCATAACGCTAAGAACCTGTGTTCAATAACATTTGGCTTTCCAAACACGCCTTAATTCCTTACCACACGACAAAGGAGCGCACTCGGTTCAGCCAAAAACATCCGAGTGCGTACCCGCGCTGTGGAGCGATAAAATCAACTTGTCCTCAATGATGCGGTATACCAACAGCCAATCGCCCTTGATGTGGCATTCGCGGAACGCCGAAAGTCTGCCCTTTAGCTGGTGGTCGCGATATTTTGCCGGAAGCGGCTTGCCCTTTGCCAACAGCGTGATGGGTTCCTCCGGGAGCGATTGTTGTGTATGTCGCGGCCGTTCCGTCCGAGAGCGCGGCGTCAACCCCAGGCGAAACAGCAGAATATCGCAAACTACACGGAGGACGCGCGGCGGTTGGCTGACAGCGCACAACAGGTTGCCGAGGGCATATCGCCAATGGTTGTAAGCGACGTGGTCTACCGCAAACGCGCAAAGGCCGGCATGTCCTACCCCATCAGCCTGGAGGGGGATTTTTCCACCCAAGGCGTTGTTACGCGCTTGGACAATGTACCTGATAAAATCCCCCAGTATATAGATCCCGCGCAACTCAGGCGCGAAAATAACGAGGACATCACTGCCCACGGAGCTGCGCGGGCGTTTTTTATTTCAGCCGGTTATTTCCGTCCGGCTATCTTCACCGAAGGGGGCGGCTCGCCATAAACACGGGGAGAGAGTGGGTCTGCATCCGTAACGGACAGGCCGGCGTTATGGCGTTTGGGAAACGGTTTGGCAGTTGTGCTGTAATATACGTGCGCGGTACAAAATAAATTTAGGTATAGAAGGGCAATGAGGCGAATGATATGATGAATAGCATGTTATACGGACTTGCAATCTAAACAACGCTAACCTCATGGGCACAGGGCGCGTTCGCTCAGCATCTGTGCCCATTCGCCAAGCGTTGTTAAGATTGCAAGTCCGTATTACTTGCAACAGAGGGATCGCAAGTGAGTTGTAATAAAATGTTACTTGACACGATGGAGTAGGTGGCGATAGAACGATGCTGTCAAAAATATTCACGCCATTACTCCTGCCCATAAATTTCGGAGGGGTTTGAAATGGCCAGAAGAAAATCTGTAAGCGTGTATGAACAGGCTAACACCGCAAGTGTCAACGATGTTAAGAGGTACCGTGTCGGCGCGTACCTGCGGTTGTCGAAGGAAGACTCTCTCACCGGAACAAGTGCGTCCATCGACAACCAAGGCAAGATCATCGAAACTTTCCTGGGCATTAACCCTATAGAGTTCGAGCTGGTCGAGACCTACGTAGACGACGGCCTGACCGGCGTAACGGACGACCGCGCCGGCTTCCAACGCATGATCGACGACTGTACGGCGCGGAGGATCAACTGCATCATCGTGAAGGACGGCAGCCGATTCGCAAGAAACTATGCCGACTGCGAATATTACGTAGAAGAGTTCTTCAAGATACATAACGTCCGCTTCATCTGCCTGGACAACCCGCGGGTGGATTCCGTAAAAGATCCCTCCAGCGTATCCGGTATGCAGTTCCACTTTACAAACTACTTCAACGAATACTTCGTGAAGCAGACCAGCGAAAAAATCTTACAGACCTTCGCGGACAAGCGCAAGCGCGGAGAGTTCATCGGTGCTTTTGCTCCGTTCGGGTATAAGAAGGACCCTGGCAACAAGAACCGGCTGATTATAGATGAAGAGGCTGCTGTAATCGTGAAGAAGATCTTTGATCTGTATGTTAATGAGGGTCGTTCTATGCGGCAGGTGTGCATGGAGTTAACCGGTATAGGCATACCGTCTCTGTTGCAATATCAAAGGGCGAACGGACAAAACATTGTTCCCGGTAATATTCCAAAGGAGTATACATGGAACTATAATTCTATCCGTAAGATACTCAAAGATGAAAGATATTGCGGACACATGATCCAAGGTAAGTCTGCAAGAATAAGTTACAAAAACAAGAGGCATGTTGCTAAACCGGAGGAAGAGTGGGATGTCGTTTACAACACGCACGAGCCAATTATTGAGGAAGAGCTGTTCCAAAAGGCTCAGATGTTGCTTGGCAGAACTACAAGGGTTTCACCTGTAGGGGAACGCTCTAAGTACTCCGGGTTTCTGTTTTGCGCTAAGTGCGGATATGCCCTAAGTTGTAAGCGAAGCAACCGCAGTACAAAAGCACGCGGATACGTTTGCAAATATTACCTGATGACAAGAAAGTGCGAGGCTCTTCACACAACAGAAGCCACTTTGGATGAACGTATACTATATGCTATACGCTCTCAAGTCGTGCTGCTGTCCGAACTTGAACAGGTCTACAACAAAATATTATCAGTTGATAAAAGTGTTGATAATTCTAAACTGCTACAAACCAGCTTGGAGAAGTTGCAGAAGCATCTGCAGAAGCTTGAAGTAAAAAGTCATCGACTGTACGACAGTTATGATGAAGGAATTATAAGCAAGGAACTCTACGCAAGCAGAGCCGGGGCTTTAAGCGAAGAAACCGAAAGTGTTAATGCAAAGATTGACGCGGTCAAAAAAGAAGCGCGACAATCTAAGCAAGTGAAACAAAATACAACCAACTACCTAAATCTATTTAAGAAGCATGAAAACATACATGAAGTAGATAGGGAGCTTCTCGTAGCATTGGTAGACAAAATCCTCATAGAAAACATCAATGATGTTCCGAGACTGAGCAACAAAAGCACAAAGAAGGTCACTGTTGTTTTTAATTTCCAAGACGAATACACGGCACTGTTTCGGTTCATTAACGAAAACAAGCTTGTTGACTTCTAGGGCGTGTTTGAAAACCCGCCCTAACATCACAAAATAACACTTGTATATCCCATGTAGTATGACATAATCAAGATACATGTATCGAGGACTACCCTTCCAATATGTGCGTCTGTGCTAAAACGATAACTGCCATTAAAAATTTTTGTCTGTTCTATATTGACAACGGCTACCGAGTCCGGCAGCTCCACGAATTCCTCGAGGGTCATCTCCTCGTAGGGTTTGTGGCGGTTTACCGCGGACGCTGATGGGACGCGCCGCGCGGCATAGTCCCGCAGGTAGTTCATGGACGTAAGGAGGCACAGCCTGCCGTAGCCCCACTCACTGTTGGGGTATGCGGTGTTTGTGCTGCGCGCGGCACCCAGGTGCAGGAAGGACTTCACGCGCTGGCCGTAGAGATAGGGGTCGTTGCCCAACACCACGCCCCACTGCATCATCAGCGCGGCGGAGCCTGTGACGATGGGCGCGGCGATGCTTGTGCCAGAGAAGCTGTCGTAGCCGCCGCCGGCCCGCGGAGCGATGACCTCCACGCCGGGCGCAACAAGGTCGGGCTTTACCCGGCCGCTCCTGGTGTAGCCCCTGCCCGAGAAGTCCGCGATGCTTCCCAGGGCGGCGTCGTATGCGCCCACGGTTATCACGCCTTCCGCAGTAGACGGGATGGTGATGGTCACGTTAGGGTTCGGGTGTACGAAGGCTGTGCCGTCAGTCACTTCCTGCGTTGTGGGCAGCCACGCGTCCACGCGCCCGTTCACAACTTCGCCCGCGTGTATGCGCAGAACCCACACGCCTTCGGCAATGCGCCCCTGTACGGCTTCCAGTTGGAAGTAGATGTTCTGGTCCGGGTTGTAGTGCATGGGCTGGCCGTACTGCCCCACTACGTTTGTGTTCTCCAGCATCACGTCGACACTGCGGTTTGTCGCGCCAAGCTGCCCGCTGGAATATCCGTTCGGCGCAAGAAGCTCGAAGCGCATTATGTCCGCGAAGTTCTTCCACACAGTAAGATACGCCTCGGACCTTGCCCCCGCGAAGAAGAACTCCACATCCCGGATCTCGCCGGAGCGCAGGCTGCCCATGTAATGGTGTCCGGACGCGCCCTCGTTTCCCGCGGCGACAACAAACACAATCTTCCACACCTGCGACATCGCGTCTATATACGACGATACAAGGGAGTGGCCGTCGTGCGCTCCGTCGTTTGTTCCGTAGGAAATGTTTATGCACAGCGGCATGTTCAGCATCACGGCCTTGTCGATGGAATACTTTATGGCGCGCATAAGCTCCGCCGTCCGCGCGAAGGTCTTGCGCCCGGCCTCCCCAAGGCGCACCACGATCAGCCCGGCTTCCGGCGCGGCACCTTTTTCGCGGCCGCCGCTTGCCCGGCCGTTGCCCGCCGCCGCACCCGCCACAGCCGTGCCGTGCCACAGCTCCCCAAGCCCCATGTCCTCGATCATGGGGTCGTTGTTTGCCAGCGCGGCGCTCAGCTGTGTGCCGGTGTACTCGCGCCCGTGCTTGAAGCCGTCCGGCGGCGCGCCCGCGGCCGTCTGATCCCATATGTACAGCACGCGGCTGCTGCCGTCGTCGTTTCTGAAATCGGGATGGCGGAAGTCCACGCCGGAGTCCAGCACGGCCACCAGCACGCCCTTGCCGCTAAGCCCGAAGCCCCGCGCGTCCTGCACAGGCGTAACGCAGGCCGTGCGCATACTCTCGTACAGGGAGTGCGTGACAAGCCGCGACCTCTCCGCGCTGATAATTTCGGGGAAGCTCGCCAGCCGCCCTAAATCGTCATTATTAAGCGTAAGTATCGCAAAACCTTCGCCCAACAGCTCCACATCCGCGTCCAGCACATGCTCCAGGCGCGTTATGTCGCCCGTATACTTCACAATCACTTCCCACTTGCCCAGCGACTCGCCCCGCCCTGTATAATCGCCGCTCTCCGGCATAACAAACCCTCCCAATAATGTTAACCATACATAGTATGCCGCAAGCGAAATTTTCCGCCATTATAATCAGGAATATTTTTCACGTTTAAATTGTAGTTGACACATCCCCCATTGTTATGTTATCGTCAAGTGTACATGCTGTACAATATTTTCTTTGGGAGGATATTTTACTATGAGCAAAATGAAGGCGTTCGCAATGTTAGGGCCGAGCGAGGTAGGTTGGATCGAAGTTGACCGTCCCGTGTGCGGGCCGTTTGACGCAATTTGCCGCCCCTTGTCGGTAGCTGCTTGCACATCCGATATCCACACAGTCTATGAAAACGGTCTTGGGCCACGCACCGACCTTGTCCTCGGCCACGAAGCTGTTGGCGAGGTTATCGAAGTCGGCCCCCTTGTAAAAGATTTCAAGCCGGGCGACAAAATCCTTGTCGCAGCGGTAACTCCGAACTGGAGCTCCGCGCAGGCACAAGACGGATACTCCATGCACAGCGACCAGCCCCTGGGCGGTTTTAAGTTCGCCAACACAAAGGCCGGCAGCTTTGCTGAATTCTTCCACGTAAATGACGCAGACGGCAACATGGCCCACCTTCCCGAAGGAATGGACGTAGGCGTAGGCGCAATGCTGGCGGATATGATCCCCACAGGCTTTCACGGCGCGGAGCTTGCTGAAATTAAATTTGGCGACACGGTGTGCGTCGTCGGCATCGGCCCTGTCGGGCTTATGGCCGTGCGTGGTGCCGTGCTTCACGGAGCCTCCCGCGTGTTCGGCGTAGGCACGCGCCAGAACTGCGTAGACCTCGCCAAGACCTACGGCGCGACAGACATCATCAACTACAAGAACGGCCCGATCGACCAACAAATTCTCGAGCTTACAAACGGCCTGGGCGTTGACAAGGTTATCCTTGCCGGCGGCACCAATGACGTGTTTGTGCAGGCCGTAAAGATGGTCAAGCCGGGCGGCATCATCGCAAACCTTATCTACCTCGATTCCGGAGACTACATCCAGATCCCCCGTATCGAGTGGGGTCTCGGCATGGGTCACAAGACCATCAGGGGCGGGCTTATGCCGGGCGGTCGCCGCCGCTTGGAAAGACTGGCTTCGCTTGTCACCACCGGCCGCGTTGATCCGGGTCTTATGATAACTCACAAGTATCACGGACTTGACAAGGTTGACGAAATGCTCCAGATCATGCACGACAAGCCGGCGGATCTTATCAAGCCTGTTACGATCATCTAAGAACCACGAATACTTCAAATACTATCGTAGGCCTGGCCTACAGCCTTTTCGTACCATTTCGCAATCGTTCAAGTAGTTTAAATTTGAAACGCGACCGGGTCCGGGGGCGCGTTTCAAATTTAAACTACTACATTGAACGCGAAATGGTATCACCGCAAACCATGAGGCTGTGGACAGGCCTTTTTGAGAGGACTGACGATATGGAATGTAGCTGCGGTACAGACCGGAAGTTCGCCGACGCAAGCATCGACGCGAAGCTCCTTGAACCGACGCTTGAGAAGTATGCCCCGGTGCGCGGCAGCCTGATCACCGTCTTGCAGAAGGCGCAGGATCTGTACGGATACCTGCCCGTGGATCTGCTCGCATACATAGCGCAACGCACAGGGGTCAAGCCCGCGAAGGTACTCGGCGTAGTAACCTTCTACACCCAATTCAGGATGAAGCCGATCGGCAAGCACCTGGTTCTTATCTGCCAAGGCACGGCGTGCCACGTAAACGGCTCCGCAGATGTGGAGGCGGCCATCAAGGCGCATCTGGGCGTAAACGAAGGCGCGATATCCGCGGATGGCCTGTTTACCTACAACAACGTCGCGTGCCTTGGCTGCTGCAGCCTGGCGCCTGCGATCATGATCGGCGACAAGGTATACGGCAACCTCACCCGCGAAAAGACGGTAAGCATACTCGAAGAAATAAAGGCTAAGGAGGCGGCACAGTGAAGGTACTTGTTGGCAGAGGCAGCTGTGGCAACGCCGCGGGCGCGTCCGTAATATTTGCGCAGTTTGAAGAGAATGGCTGTGACGTGCGCCCCGTGGGCTGTGTGGGCATGTGCTATCTCGAACCTATCGTGGACGTGGAGCTGGACGGCGCGCGCCGCACATTTGTAAAGGTGGACGAACAGGCCGCCGGCGAGATAATCAAGCTGGTGAAGGGCGAACCCAACACCGCCGATACATACTTAATCTCCGCGGAAGATTCCGACGTTTTAAAATCGCAGGACCGTATCGCCCTGCTTAACTGCGGCATCATCAACCCGGACGATATCGAGGAATATATCGCATCAGGCGGATACGAAGCCGTGAAGAAGGCCGTGACCCAAATGTCGCCGGAGAAGGTGATCGGCGAGATCAAGACATCCGGCCTTGCCGGGCGCGGCGGCGCGGGCTTCCCCACATGGTTTAAGTGGAACGCCGCGCTTGCCTCCAAGGACGCGAAGAAGTATATGATCTGCAACGCGGACGAGGGAGACCCGGGCGCGTTTATGGATCGCGCCATAATCGAAGGCGACCCCCACGCCCTTATCGAAGGCATGATGATCGGCGCGTTCGCCATCGGTTCCGACGAAGGTATCGTCTATGTCAGAGCCGAATACCCGCTGGCCATCATCCGCCTGGAGCTCGCCCTTCATCAGGCGCGCGAAAAGGGTTTACTGGGCGGCAACATCTTCGGCAGCGGCTTTAGCTTCGACATCCGCATCAAGGCGGGCGCGGGCGCGTTTGTCTGCGGCGAGGAAACCGCGCTTATCGCGTCGCTGGAAGGCGAGCGCGGTATGCCGCGCCTGAAACCGCCGTTTCCCGCGCAAAAGGGCTACTGGGCAAAACCCAGCAACATCAACAATGTCGAGACCTTCGCAAACGTGCCGTGGATCATCAAGCACGGCGGCAGCGCATACAGCGCGTTCGGCAACGAACATTCCAAGGGCACCAAGGTGTTCGCGCTTACGGGCAAGATCGAGAAGGGCGGCCTTGTGGAAGTGCCCATGGGCATCAGCATCAACGACATCATCTTCAACGTAGGCGGCGGCATCAAGGACGGCAAGGACTTCAAGGCCGTGCAGATGGGCGGCCCCTCCGGCGGCTGTATCCCCAAGCATCTGGGCAAGACCAAGGTGGACTACCCTTCGCTCTCCGCGACGGGCGCGATAATGGGTTCCGGCGGCATGGTCGTCATGGACGAGGACACGTGTTTGGTGGACATGGCGCGCTTCTTCCTGGACTTTACGCGCAAGGAAAGCTGCGGCAAATGCACGCACTGCCGCATCGGCACAGACCGTATGCTGCGAATTCTCGAGCGTATCTGCGGCGGCGAAGGCCGCGAAGGTGATATCGAGATTCTGGAGGAACTTTCGAAGCATATCGCGGACGGCTCTCTCTGCGCTCTCGGGCAGACTGCCTCAAACCCCGTGCTTACAACAATCCGCTACTTCCGCAACGAATACGAGGATCACATATCGCACAAAAAATGTACGGCGGGGCAGTGCAAGCCGCTTATCGCCTATACTATCGACGAAGAAAAGTGCATCGGCTGCACGATCTGCGCGAAGAAGTGCCCCATCGGCGCGATCTCGGGCGAGGTCAAGAAGCTCCACATAATCGACGCGGCAATGTGCGACAAATGCGGCGTTTGCAAGAAAGTATGTAAATTTGAGGCGGTGAAGGTATCGTGAGCCACATATTCTTAAATATCGACGGGCGCGAGGTGTCCGGGTTTGCGGGGCAGACAATACTGGATATCGCCGCCGCAAACGGAATCGACATACCAACGCTGTGCCACGACGGCCGGCGTGTTGAAATGTATTCGTCCTGCGGCATATGCCTTGTGGAAACGGAGGCAAGCCCCAAGCTTCTGCGCGCGTGTTCCACATTTGCGGCGCAGGGCATGATCATCAAGACGGACACAGAGCGCGTGCGGGCAAACCGCAAGGCCGCTCTCGAGCTGATAATGAGCGACCACACGGGCGACTGCCGCCCGCCCTGTATGCTGGCCTGCCCCGCGGAGACCGACTGCCAGGGTTATGTGGGCCTTATCGCAAACGGAGACTACAAGGCCGCCGTACAACTTATCAAGGAGAAGATCCCCTTCCCCGCGTCCATCGGGCGAGTCTGCCCGCACCCCTGCGAGGACGCGTGCCGCCGCAAGCTGGCCGAAGAGCCTATCGCCATAGCCGCGATCAAGCAGTTTGCGGGCGACATTGACATCGCCGGCGGCGAGCTGTTCATGGAAGGTATCAAGGAGCCGACGGGCAAGAAGGTGGGCATTATCGGCGGCGGCCCCGCCGGGCTTAGCGTGGCCGTGTTCCTGCGCCGGGAAGGCCACGACATCACCGTGTACGAGGCTATGCCGCAAATGGGCGGTATGCTGCGCTACGGAATCCCCGAATACCGCCTGCCCAAGAAGATTCTGGAC
>WRAA01000017.1 GCA_009780445.1 Defluviitaleaceae bacterium | reverse complement strand
GCGTTGTATCTCCTTGTGTTCGCGCATGTCGCGGCTGTAGATCGCCACGACGGAGCTGCCGTCCTGCGTAAAACGCATACACCGCATGTCCAGCGGGATAGGCTCGCCGCGCACATTCTTCTGCACAAAACCGGCCTGTGCGGTGCCTTCGCGCATGGTTCGCTCCAGCAGATCCAGCATAAACTCGCTGGAGAGGGTGCCGCAGGGCTGGTATTCCGGCGTAAGCTCCAGGAACCTGTCTCTGTACTCCTGCACGCCGGACAGGCCGAGGCGCGACAGCAGTTCGGCGTTACAGTCCAGTATGTCCAGATCTTCGTTCCTGAACTCGATGCCTATGGGCGCGTTGTCCAGCAGCATCTTCGCGTGTTTTGCGGATACGACGCTTGTGCCGCTTTCCGCGTACTCTTGTTCGGCAACGGCAAGGCGGCGCGTATCCACAGCATACGCGGCGATCATGTGTTCGCCCGCGCTGCCTAAACGCACCAAGAACATATCGACAGACAGAGCCTGCCCGCCTTCGAGGGTATACGTCCACTTAAAGCTTGCACTGCCATGCCGCGCCGCCGCGGAAATGTATTCGCGCCGCAGATCCTCCGACCTTCGCCCGCAGGGCTGCAGCTCCGGCACAAACTTGCGGTAGTTCCGCAGATAGTCTCTGCGCTTCTTCAGGCCGAAGAGCCTGGCCGCCTCCAGGTTGCAGCCCTTGATGTTGAAGTTCTTGTCCCACACAGACACGGCGAAGGGCGCGTTGTCAAGCAGGGCGTTTGCGGTGTCGGCGGATTCCTTGGCGGCCTTTACATCCGCCTTGTGGTCCGTCACGTCCCGCGCAACGCCAATTATAATCTTGCCGCCCGCGCCCTGCGCGACCCTAAGTTTCAGGTCAAAAAAAACCGCACCCAAACGTGCCGAGTTAAACAACATCTCTACCCGCGCGTTGCCGTTCTCCAAGGCTTTGTCAAGCACGCCGCGCAGCTTCGCCGTTGACACCGTGCCGCATGGCTGACGCTCCGGCATAAGCTTCTCGAAACCCGCGATAAAGTCCGACCTTTCGGCGATACCGAATCGCCGCGTAATTTCAGAGTTGCAACATTCAAGCTCGGCGCGGCTGTTCCACACGAGACACCCCACGGGCAGCATCTCAAGAACAGCCAACGCCGTATCCGCCGATCCAACTAATATATCCTTGCAGACCGAATTAAAGTCCACTTAGTTCACCCCGCTCCCAGTCGGTTCTGGTCGCCTTAAACTTATCCTGTATCGCAACGAAAACCTCGATAATGCTGGGGTCGAAACGCCGCCCGGTGTCCTTTTTCATAATCTCCACGGCCTCTTCGTCCGTGAAGGCTTTTTTGTATGGCCGTGATGAAACCAGGGCGTCGTACACGTCGCCGATGGCCATGATCCTGCCCTGCAGGGGAATGTCCAGCCCGGCAAGCCTGTACGGGTACCCAGTGCCGTCCCAGTTTTCGTGGTGCGACGCGGCAAACACCTTTGCGTTTCGCAGGAAGTCGTCCTCGCCCGTGCGCGAAATTATTTGGTCGATAATCTTCTCGCCGATGTCGGCGTGGGACTTCATAATCTCGAACTCCTCCGGGGTGAGCTTGCCCGGCTTGTTCAGTATTGTGTCGGATATGGCGATCTTGCCCACGTCGTGCAGCAAGGACGACGCGGCGACAACGGCCAGATCCCACGTGCGGATCTCGTCGGCGTACAGGCCGCGCTCCAGCATTGCCTCGCACATTATCCTGATATACTCCGTTGTGCGCTCGATATGGCCGCCCGTGCTCTGGTCCCGGTTTTCCACAATATCAGACAGCACGAAGATCATGTCCTTGTGCGCCTTCTCAAGCCGTGACGTTCTTTCGCGCAGAAGCTGGTCTACGTTCATGTGCATCTTGACGCGGTTCAGCAGCACCGGCGTGGAAAAGGGCTTTGTGATAAAGTCCACCACGCCAAGCTCGAAGCCCTTAACTTCCGACGCGGTATCGCTAAGGCTTGTCAGAAATATCACGGGGATGTCGCTGTATCTCGGGTTCTCCTTGATGGAACCCATTGCTTCGAAGCCGTTCATCTGCGGCATTTCGATATCCAGCAGTATCAGATGTGGTTGTATCTTCTCCAAAAGGGTGAACATCCGCGCGGCTGAAGACATGGTCATCACGTCATACGAATCCTCCAGCACCGCCTCCGCCGTCGAAAGGTTCGTGTCGCTGTCGTCCACCACAAAAATTACCTTACGCTGATCCTTCGTCATCTACGTCACCCTCTGCAAACAAACATGTCACATACGTCCATTACACTACACAATAATACTACACAAAGCCGGAACCGTCAATTATATCATTCTCCGAAGTAAAATGTCAGGAACATGATTGTACCGTGAAAGTTTATCATCTTGCCGAAAATAAGCGGGGCAAGGTTCAGGTAGACCCTGTTGTTCAGCGGAAGCCGCGCGAGCATCAGCACCAGCCCGAGGTAGATCGCCGGCAGGCTGTCCGCGGCATAACGGCTGCCGAACTGCCGCCCGCCCAGGGTTCTGTGGAGCGAGAACGCAAGAATGTGGAGCATCACCATCAGCGGGATCATCCATATCGCGGGTTCCCCCGTGCCGTCTTTCTTCCGCGCCGCGTAGATGCAAAGGTAGACGACGTAGCTTATCACGATGGGCGAAGCCAGCCAGAAGGCAAAGCTTGTGCGCCCGTAAAACGGGAAGCCGTTGCGAATGCCGTAGGCGATGTCCGTACCCAGGAATATCATGGTGAGGTTGCGCGCCATACGGCTGAAATGGAATTGGCCGTGATAGTCCCACACGAATTCCGGCAGATAGTTGTGGCCGAACTCGAAAACGCTGCCGAATCGGGCGTAGTTGAGCCACATGAACACACAGCCCAGCATTATAGCCGGCACGGCGTAGACCAGCAGCTTCTTCGTATAGGGCGCGAGGCGCAGGCCCTCCCGCTTGTACAGCATGTAGAGCAGCAGGGGCAGGTACACGGCGTTAAACGGGCGGCAGCCCATGGCGGCGCAAAAGGCGAAGAGTGCTATATACGAGTGCCGCCGATCGTCTGACATAGCAAGGTAGAACGCCATAAGCGTGAACATGAAGGCCATGTTCTGCGCCAGCCACCACACAGCCCCCCACAGCGACAGATGAAGGTAGTTTGTGCCAAGGATAAGGAACAGGCTGAAGAACGCGGCATAGTCCTTGTTATTCAGATGCTTAAAGGCTATTTTGTAGGCGAAGATAAGGGAGACCAACGCGCAGACCATTGCGATTGCGTGATCTGGCGTTTCCGTGCCGAAAACCGCCACAAAGGGCAGCAGCACCATCGAAGGGAACGGCGGGAAGCTGATATAGTTTCTGCCGCCAAAGAAGGCGATCTCCAGCCACGGCCTGTCCTCCGGTATGTCAAGCCGGCCTTGCAGCCACGAATAGGCCTGCAAGGAATAGCTATTGTACCAATTGTGCGCAAGGATGCCAAACCCTTCGGAAAAGGTATATATCAAGCTATACGTCGAAAGCGCGGCCGTGATTATGAAGATGTAGTGGCCGTAACCACGTATGCCGCCGAGCAGCTTATCCAAGCTCATCAAGTCACCTACCTATGGGCTTGAGTGTAAGCGCGGATAGCATCCCATGTTTCGGCGTTTTCCAGGCCGCCGCGCCATATGGCGATGCCCGGCAGGCCGTAGGACGCGGCCATGTCCAGCTTACGGGAGATGGAGCGTTCGCACTCCAGCCAGACACGGTGCATAACGTTGGGATACGTGTGATCCGGGAATTCGGCGTAGTAGGAGCCGATGTCGTCCATCCAATGGAATGTCGCGCCGCCTTCGGTGAACATACGGCGGGCGTAGTTCATGCCGATGTTGCGTATTGTGTGCTCCGTGGATCCGTCCGGGTTGGTGACTTCGCGCCAGATGCGGTTGTATACCGGCAGGCCAAGGAGTATCATCTCCCGCGGAACTTCGTCCATGGTGCGGGTGATTCCTTCTTCCACAAAGGGCAGGGAGGCCACGGGGCCGGGCTGGGGCGATCCGTGCCAGTGTTCGTCATAAGCCATGATGGCTACGTAGTCCACAGCCTTGGCGATCTCCGTGCGGTTCATAAACATGGTGTAGCGCGGCACGAAGAGGGCTACGGAAAGGTGTGCGCCAAGCTCGTGCATGGGCGGGCGCAGTTCGCGCAGGAACTGCCAGAAGTATGGCGCGAAGTCCGGCAGGACGGCTTCGTAGTCCACATTTATGCCGTCGAGATTGTAGTAGACGATCAGCTCCAGAATCTGCTCGATCACGAATTGGCGCGTCTGCGTATCGGCCAGCACCGCCCGCGACACCTGTGAGTTAAAGTTGTCCGTAAGCTTCGGCCAGACCATACGGCCGTTTGCGTGGGCATAGGCCACGTAGTCCCGGTTGCCTTCGCCAAGGATTGTTCCGTCGATAACAGGGTCGTCCCGGAAGGTGAACCACGCCGGGCTTAACACCGTAACTTCGTCGGCCACGCTCCAAGAGTCGCGGTTGTTGAACAGCACGTCCCACATCATTACTACGGGATACTGCAAGGGCTGCCGGAGGTTCAGAGGTTGTTCGGGTGTTGGCGTTACCGCCGCGGTTACGCTTGTTTCGCCCAAGGTGTTTTCGGCCACATAACCGGCGATTCCGTTTGCGGAGCGTATCCGCCAAAAGCCGTTCTCCGGCGCGTCGGCCAGCAGGCGCACGCTGTCGTCCTCCAACGTCGCCTCCATGTACGGCGCGTGGCGGTCCGGCCTTGCGCGAAGGCGGCCGTCCTCCGTGATACGCGCGTATGTACTTGGGTAGGCCGCGCTGTCGATTGTGACGATCATGTAGGCGGCGTGGTAGCGTATGGCCACGTTGTATTCGCTCTCGGCGAAGGCGGCCGGCACAAAGGCCATTTCGCCCAGCAACACAAAGGGTTCGTCAAGCCGGCGCGGCTCGCCGTTGTGGGTGTAGTCAAGCTCGTGAAGCCGGTATCTGCGCACCTGTGTCTCGGTGGTGATGATTATGTTGTCGCCGCCGTCCCAGAAGGTGTAGAGGCTGAGATATTCGTTGATAAGGTCTATGGGAAGGAGTATGTTGTCCTGCGTTATCATCGGTGGTGTGGATGTGGGAACGACATTGCCGTCCAGCAGCACGTTTACGCGTGACGCAGACAGCTCCGGGTAGAATATGAACACCGATTCGTGGCGCGAGCTTAGCATATGGTTGACGGCATAGGCCACGCCCGCGACAAGTACGGCCAACGCCGCCACAGACAGCCCGATCTTGACCATCAGCATCCTGAACCTTCTCTTACGTCTGTTGAACATGTTACCTCCTGCTATAGCAGACCTCTTACAAGCTTACGGGTCTGTAATGCTCCAGCGCGGTATCGGCCAAGGGGTGCATCTTCGCGCCCTTGCCCAGAGTGTGGTCTCGTTTGAGAGCCAGCGTCTCGTACACCGCGGCGTCAAGATTACGCTGTGAAAACGCCAGATCCCTGATCTTGGCGCGGCGGTCCCGGTGTGTGTCGCCGGCTTCGGCGTCGCGGCCGGTGTCCAGCGTGTCGGCGATAAAGAGGATCTTCTCAAGGGCGGACATGCCGGGGCGGCCAATGGTGTGGCTGCGCACGGCGGCCAGCACGCGGGGGTCGTCTATGCCGAACATGGCCGGCGCAAGCTGTGCGGCCGCGTCTCCGTGCAGCAGTACGGGAAACGCGGCGGTGAGTTCGTCAAGCACAGCCCCGCCCTGTACGGCCAAGCGGGAGATCTCCCCGCCCGGAAGCTCCTTTGCGCAGTCGTGCAGAAGAGCGGCAAGGTAGGCAAGCTCGATATCCTCACCGTGTACCTGCGCAAGCCGCACGGACTGTTCGGCCACGCCCATGGTGTGCGCAAGGCGTTCGCCGCTGATGTTCGCCCGCAGATACTCCAAGACCGCCTCGGCACTGCGGCGTGCGGCGGAATCACGCGGCATGGCGTACAGGCCGTGCTTCTCGATATAGTCCAGCACTCTGTCGGGCATAAGGTACTTTGCGGACTTGCCAAGGAACACCCGCGCCCGAATGTCGGAGGAAGATATCGCCAGAGCCGGAACCTCCAGAAAGTGTATCTTGCCGCCCGAATCCTTGCCCAGCTTCTCGATAAAGGCCAGCAGGGTCTCGCGCTTGTAGCCGGGCCGTGTCACCGCAACAAAGTCGCACACAGAAAGAAGAGCGTCCGGCTCCTTCCATGTCAGAATCTCCAGCACGGCGTCCGCTCCTGTTATGAAGTATATCTTCGCATCGCCGCCAAGCTCCCTGCGCAGGGCGCGCACCGTGTCAACGGCATAGGACTTGCCCCCGCGCTCGATCTCGATCATCGAAGGGAAGAAGGCTCGGTTGTCCGCCGTGGCCAGGGCTGTCATCATGTACCTGTGCCACGGGTCGGCACGGCCGCCGGCTTCCTTGTGCGGAGGGCTGTGCGCGGGTATGAAGCGCACTTCGTCCACGCCGAACTCCTGCCGCACGGCTTCCGCGGCCACCATATGCCCGTAGTGTACAGGGTCGAAGGTTCCGCCCATGATGGCGATCCGCGGAATATAGCCATTCAACTTGAAAACACTCCGATCAAACTTGTCTTTTTGCGCAATTGCGTCGTCATTCACTCCTAGCGTACCCTGCGGGTACGCGTCGTCCCTCATTCCTAGCACTTACGCAAAAATCCTGCGTTTGCTTGGAGTGTTTTCAAGCTGAATGGCTATATTCGCGCACTTGTCCATAGCGTCAGCCCTGCAAGCTCTTGCCGGTGGCCGCGGGTGCGCCCGGCTGTGCCGCCTTCGCTCCGCGCGCCACCTGCATCGCTTCCTTCCAGATGTCGCGCATACCGCGTATCAGCTCGCTGCATTCCTTCACGGCTTCGATGTCCTTCTTGGTGTTGGCCTCTACAAGGCGGCGGAAGATGTATTCGTACATGATGTCGAAGTGCTGTGAGACTTCGTGCTTCCTGTCCAGCGTGATCTGAAATTCGCGGATAATGTCCTGCACCCTCACAAGGCATTCGTGGGTCTTGCCGGGGTCCTTGTTCTCCATCGCGATCTGAGCCTGGTTTATGAATTTCAGCGCGCCGTCGTAGAGCATCAGGGTCAGTTCTTCTTTCGGAGCGGTCATAATCGCGTTTTCCCGCATCTTGCTGTAAGGATTGGTCTGCTGCATAGGCTCCCTCTTTCTATCGTAATAGAACCTGTATGGGCGCGTTTTCAGCCGCGCTCTAAACTGGATATAGTATAACACATTCGTGTGCGATTAATCAATGATTGTTATGCCGGTTGAATCGGGCCGGAGGCGCAGGGAGACCGTTTCCCCGGCGGATGTGGCGGCCTTGCATGTTCCCTCCGCCAAGATCTGCGCCACGGCCTTGGCCGTGAGGCTCACTCCCGGCACTGCGGCGGAGTTCTTCCAGAGGGTGAACTTGCAGCCCGTTTTCCAGTTACTGCACCCGAAGGCCTTCGAGTTCTCCAGCACGCCGCCGTCGCACTTGGGGCATTTGCCCAGCGACTTCGCCGTGATGTGCTTGGCCTTGGCGGACTTACGCGCCGCGTCCTCCGGGAAGGTGATGTCGTTGCCGGTGCTTCGGGCATAGTCCACGATATAGCAGACATAGCGGCTGATGCTCTGCATGAAGCGTTCACTGCCAAGGGTGCCCTTGGCGATGGATGTCAGCCCCTTCTCCCACCGGCCGGTGGTCTCCGGCGTTTTCAGCTCCGGCGGTACGGCGGCTACCAGCTTGCGCCCCTTCTCGGTGCAGGCCATTGCCTTGCCGCTGCGTTGCACATAACCCACGGATATCAGCCGCTCGATGGTGGCGGCGCGTGTGGCGGGTGTGCCCAGGCCGGAGTCCTTTAGGCTTTCGCGCAGTTCTTCGTCCTCCACAAAACGCCCGGCGTGTTCCATGGCTGAGAGCAGTGTGGCCTCGGTGTAGGGTTTGGGCGGTTGTGTGCGCTTTGCCGCGGCCTTGGCCTGTGTGCAGGTTACGGCCTCGCCGCGCTGCATCCCCGGCAGGGACTGCCCTTCGTCGTCGTCCTTCGCGCCTGATTTGGAGCGCGTTTTCTTCGCGGCTGCCTCCTGCGCGGGGTTAAGGGCCGTCCAACCTTCCTGCACGACTACCTTGCCCTTGGACACAAAGCTGTGCGCCGCGTCACCCGCCGCAACCTCGGTGATTATCGTCGTGACCCTGTAGACATAGTTGGGGTAGAACACCTGCAGGAACCGCCGCGCCACAAGGTCGTACACAGCGCGTTCCTCCGCGCCGAGGGCTTGAAGCTTCGGCGCGCAGGCCGTGGGGATGATGGCGTGGTGGTCGCTGATCTTTGTGTCGTCTACGATACGCTTGCCCATGTTCAGCTTGGACGTGTCTATCGTTGCGGCAAAGACCGCGTATTCCTCCGCGCCCGCAAGCTTCCTGATGGTGTCGGGGATCTTGGCCTTCATGTCGGAGCTTAGGTAGCGGCTGTCGGTGCGCGGATAGGTGATCAGCTTGCGCTTTTCGTACAGAGACTGGGTTATGTCCAGCGTTTTCTGCGCGGAATAGCCGAAGCGGCGGTTGGCCTCGCGCTGCAGCTCTGTAAGGTCGTAGAGCAGCGGCGGCGGCTGAACTTTTTCCTCTGTTTCCTGGTCGGCCACGGCGGCGGGTCGGCCGCTTACGGCCTCCACAACTTCCTGCGCCTGCTCCGCGGTCTCAAGCCTTGTCTGCCTTACGGCCGTGCCGTCCTCGCCCTTTTCGGCGCGGAAGTAGGTGCCTTGGTAGGTCAATGCGGCGTCTGTGTTAAAGCTTGCGGTCACTTCGTGGTAGTTCGTCGGCACAAAGTCGTCGATCTCCTGCTGGCGCGCCACGAGCAGGGCCAGTGTGGGCGTTTGCACGCGCCCGACGGAGAGCAGTACGTCATACTTCAGCGTAAACGCCCGCGACGCGTTGATGCCCACGAGCCAGTCCGCGTGGGAGCGGCACTTGGCGGATTCCGCAAGGTTGTCGTAGTGCTTGCCGTCCTTGAGGTTGCGGAAACCGTCGCGGATTGCGTCGTCTGTCATGGAGGATATCCACAGCCGCTTTACGGGCTTGCGGCAGCCCAGCAGATCGTATATGTAGCGGAAAATAAGCTCGCCTTCGCGCCCGGAGTCCGTGGCGCAGATTATGCCGCCTACGTCCTGCCGCGCCATCAGCTGCTTGATAACGCCCAGCTGGCTCTTGGTCTTTGCGATAGGCACAAGCTTGATCTTTTCGGGGATGATGGGGAGGGATTCCTTGCGCCATCTCTTGTGCGCGGGGTCGTACTCCTCCGGTTCGGCAAGGGTCACGAGGTGGCCTATTGCCCAGGAAATGATGTAGCTTTCGCCGAAGAGGAAGCCGTCTCCCTTTTGGCGCACACCAAGCACACGCGCGATATCACGCGCGACAGACGGTTTTTCCGCCAAGATGAGTTCCTTGCCCTCTGCGCCCATCTTACACCAAACGGTCAACACGCTGTATGTCGGCGCCGAGAGAGCCAAGCTTGTTCTCGATCCTCTCATAGCCGCGGTCTATGTAGCGCACATTGCCTATCACGGTTTCCCCCTTGGCGGCCAGAGCGGCAACAACCAAGGCCGCGCCAGCGCGCAGGTCTGTGGCGTTCACAAGCGCGCCGGTGAGGCCGGCTTCGCCCGACACCACGGCGGTGCGTCCGTCTACCTTGATGTTCGCCCCGAGGCGTTTCAGCTCGTTGATGTATTGGAAGCGGTTCTCCCACACGGTTTCCGTCAGAATGCCCGTGCCCTTGGCCTTGCAGAGCAGGGCTGTCATCTGCGGCTGGAGGTCTGTGGGAAAGCCGGGGTAGGGCATGGTCTTTACGTTCACGCTGGTGAGGTTGTCGTTGCCGCGCACGCGCACAAAGTCCGCGCCTGTGGAGATCCGGCAGTTCATTTCGCCCAGCTTTGATATCACTGATTCCATGTGCTTGGGAATGATGTTGTGTACGGTTACATCCCCGCCGGTGATGGCCGCCGCAACCATGTAGGTGCCGGCCTCTATCTGGTCCGGGATGATGGTGTAGGTGCCGCCGTGCAGGGCCGATACGCCCGTCACGCGGATAACGTCGGTTCCCGCGCCCTTCACCTTCGCGCCCAGGATGTTCAGGAAGTTGGCGGTGTCAACGACGTGCGGCTCCTTCGCCGCGTTTTCGATAACCGTTACGCCTTCGGCGTAGATTGCGGCCAGCATTATGTTGATGGTCGCGCCGACGGACACCACGTCCAGGTAGACATTGGTGCCGACAAGCCTGTCTGCGCGCGCCTTGATGATGCCGTGTTCTATGTTCACCTTCGCGCCCATGGCCGTCAGACCCTTTATGTGCTGGTCGATAGGCCGCACGCCGAAGTTGCAGCCCCCGGGCAGGGGAACCTCCGCACGGCCGAAACGCCCAAGCAGCACGCCCAGCAAGTAGTAGGACGCGCGGATCTTGCGCACGCTGTCATATGTGGCGCAGCAGTGGTTGATGTTGCGGCTGTCTATCTCCAGCGTATGGTCGTCGCGCAGGGTGCATATCGCGCCTATCTGCGACATTGCTTTTGTGAGGCCGTCCACGTCCTCTATGTATGGCAGATTCTCGATAACGCATATATCGTTTGCGGCTATTGCCGCGGGTATAATGGCTACAGCGGCATTCTTCGCCCCGCTGACGCTTACCTCACCTTCCAGGCGCCTGCCGCCGTTTATTACAATACACTCCATCTGTGCCTCCCGATAGTAACTGTCAGTTTCATCAGCTTTATAAGTAGCATTGTACCAACTTCCATGACATAAAGCAAGTGATATTTTCGCCCAATCCATTAATTACAACTGGAACTTGGCCGTGCTGTGTAGTATAGTGAATTCAGTTGATATTTGTCTGGAGGGGGAACGTTGTTGAAATCGGCTGACAGCTACTTGCATACCTATATATCGCGCATTGTGCCGAAACTCCGGGAGATTGACCTGTATGTGAAGGAGTCTTCGGGAGTTATGAGCTATGAGAGCGTGGCGCGTGTGCTGGACATCAGCGCGGAGGAGGTACGGCGCATTGCGGGCGAAAATAACATTTCGCGCATTACGCGCGGCAACTTCTTCCGCGTTATGGCGGGCGGCTCGTCCTTTATATGCGGGCTTTACCACCGGGAGGTGGAGTGCGGTTCGCCGTATGTGTATACGCGCAGTGATGTATCCTACATATACCAGATAGATCCGGAGACGGTGAACCGTATATGTGACGAGCTTGACATCTGTGAGGTTACTGCCTACAGCTTGCCGGATCTCCTGGCCAAGATCGCGGTATAAAGCAGTTCCGCTATAGCAAATTAACACCAAAAATGGCGGCAAGCGATAGTAATTCTATCCTTGCCGCCATTTAGGGCGTGTTTGAAAACCCGCTTCTGGCGGATTTTTGAGCACAATTTTTCGTCGGGCTAGGAAGCGCCGACGCCGCGAACCCTTGTGGTTCGCAAGTAGAAGCTGACGACGCACGGCGGAAAATTTGCCGAAAATACGCCAGAATGGGGTTTTCAAACACGCCCTAGGTGTTGTCGTAGAGTATGTTACTGATTTAGGCTTATTGAGCTTCTGCAGAGAGAACGATATCTGCCGCCGGGTCTAACAGGCGTATCTGGACTTCGTTACGCGCCTGCCACCAGTGGATGGCGGCGCGGTTAACCCGCACAAAGTCTCCGCCTTCGATCTCCGCGCCCTCATATACTCCGGCCATCTCGTGCCAGCCGTCGAGTCCGCAGGCTATTACGAAGTGGTATGCTCCTGCGCCGTCGGGCTGGTAGAGCAGGTAGTTGGGGCGGTCTCCGCCGGGGCCGCTGAACAAAAGTTCGGAGGTAAGCTGCACATGGTCGATGGAAACGAGCATGGATCTATAGGCTCCGCCTCTGAAGGCCAGCAGGGTAGGCACCACAACGGGCTGCGGCTGCGGCGCGTCGGGGTTTAGGATGTCGATGGCTTCAGAGCCTGTTATCGTTATGTTTTCGATCTCGCCGAACCCGCTTCCCGCCTGGTCTCCGTTCCTTATGCCTGTGACTATAACTTCGCTGCCCACAACTTCGTCGGTGGCTACGCCCAGCGGGCCGCGCACGAGAATTCCGGAGAGGGGCGTGCGTGCGTCATAGTCTTGCATGTGGAAGGAGTTGCGGTTGCCGGGGCTTGTGTCGTAGTAGTTTACAACTATACCGCGCACAGTCACCTCTGTTTCGGTCGGGCGCATGTTGGCCTCGGCCACTGTCAGAGGTTCGTCGTAGGCGCGTGCCACACCGCCTACGCCCCAGTTTGTGTGCAGGCGGTTTTCTTCAAGATCGGCTCTCCAGTGTACAACGGCGCGGTCAACTCTCACGCGGTCGCCGTCCTCCAACTCCTCCGGAAGAGCAACGGTCATGGACATTGACGAACCTTCGCCGCCGATGTTGTGTACGGCTACATCTGTTTCGGGGTAACGAGCCTCGATGTTGGCGTAGAACGACACAAGCATGGAGTTCCACTGTGAAGGCTCTGTGTTTGCAAGGTCTGTCATTGTAAGCAGAACCGGGGTCAGCGGCACCAAGCTTTCGTCCGGGTGAGCCGTAACGGTTGCTGTGCCTATGGACGGCTGAGCCCATTGCAGATCTCTTGTGCCTTCCACGATGACCCACTGGCCGAAGTATTGGTCGGCGGGCTCCACGGCATTAACAAAGATGCCGCCCCACGGGGACGTAGAGTCTTGGATTATGAATCTGTCCTCGCGCTCGACAGCTATGATGTAGCCGGCTACCATCACAGAGGTGCCGATTTCGGCGGCGTTTGCCTCGGAAATGGGGATGGTGGGCGGCAGAGGCGGCGGGCCTTCGCCGTATGCGAACACATGCACTTCGATGGTCACTTCCAGAGGTACATCGTCCGGGTTTATGACCGACGCCGGCAGTGCTTCCACTGTTCCCGTTACTGTGAAGTTCTGTTCGCCAAGGTATTCGGGGTCGTAGTCGGAGCCTTCCACATCCCAGGTTACGGCGGCTGTTATGGCACGGACATTCCTGCCGTAGGGGCCGCCCGGGTTGCGGATGGTCACGGTGTTGCCGCCTTCGTTGTTCAGCAGGGTGGTTTCAAGCCCGGCTGTTTCGGGCAGGCCAAGGCCTTCCGCCGTGGCTTCCGCGCCGTGGAGTATACGGGTGCTTGGCGCGGGTTCGGTGATTCTCTGGAGAACGTCGGGTTCAAGTGTGCGGAAGGTGTAACCCTCCGGCACCTCTCCGTTGTCGGAGCGGACGAGGGTGTACACGTCCAGAAGGGTCTGTGTGTTGTCGTCGTTTACTTGGTAGGTTGCTATTTCGAAGATGTTCGGCGTTACGGTTATTGCGGAGAAGTTGCGGCGGAAGTTCTGGTTGTAGGCCGCAATGTAGCTGCGCGGCATTTGGGTTACGTTGTAGTAGCCGCTGCCGCTTGCCGAATTAAACGCCATGTACACGATGCCCGTGGGATCCAGAACGGCATTGTACAGCATACCAGTGAGGTCCTCGCGTATTTCGCCGCCGGCTGTCAGCCATTGTTGATCCGGCTGGGGAACGTTTGCGGCCATTTGCAGGGTGCGGCTGAATACGTGGCAGTGTCCGCCGAAAACAGCGTCCACGCCCAGGCGTTCAAACTCGGGTATCCAGTTCTGGATAACCTGCACCTTGTCGGGGTCGTTAGTGGATCTGTATACGGAATACGGGGGGTGGTGGAACGATACGACAAGCCATTGCGCGTCGGAGTTTGCGGCTACGGCCTCTTCCATAAACGCAAGCCGGCTCTGGCCGCCGATGCTGTTCACCCAGGTTGTGGTGTTGGAGTCCAGCACTATGAACATCACACTGCCCCAACGCGCCCAGAAGTCGAACTGGGTGTAGAACTGTGAGTTGAAGCGCAACACATTATCCGCGTCGTCCGGCAGGTTGTAGTGCAGAGGCCACATGCGGCTGTTGGTGTTGCCCAAGCCCGCGCCGTCGTGGTTGCCGACTACCGGCAGAAGCGGAAGGCTCTGCAATTGGCTAAGCCCGAACATCCAGTCGTGGCGCGCCTGAGACACGGCGGCGTTTCCGGATGTTGTGTGAATTTGGTCGCCCACAGACAGCACAAACTCCGCGTCGGGGTATGCCGCAAGCGCGACTTCCAGCGTATTCAGCCAGCCTTCGCCGTCAAGATCCAGGCTCTGGTTGCCCACGCCGATCTGCGGGTCGCCCGCCACAAGGAATGTGAACGTTTCACTGCCGCCTGTGCGGAAGCTCTTGGGTTCGGACTCGCCGCCGTCCCACATTATCACATAGCTGTAGCTTGTTTGCGGGTCAAGGTCGTATACCGCGGCCTGATGCACATAGTATGTATAACCCGGGCGGCCGGGGAACATGTCTGTGTCAGTACCCATCGGGCCTGTGCCCTGGTGTACCGCAAGCGGCTGTGCCGCGGATGTCAGCTCGCGATACCAGCCGGCATCGTCCAGGTTGGTGATCCTGATGCTGCCGGTCGGCGAACCGGAGTGCCACGTAAAGCGCATCTCCTCCACCGTTGCGCCCGGGTTTAGCGCGATGTTTCTATAGTTTTGCCCTCTAACGTCGGGTTGCTCTTCTGCGATCTCCGGCTCGTCCTCCGCAGCGGTAACTACAGCTGCCGACGGCAGTACGGTGAACACCATTACCAATGCAAGCAGCACAGCAAGGATGCGCTTTGCGCTTTGTGGTAATGTTATCTTACTCATCATGCTTGTTCCCCCTCTAAGAATAATTTATATTCACTGCCGTATTGCTAAGCAGCGTATACCGTTGTAACTTATGTCGGCTTCGCCCTGCCCTGCGCCCTTCCGCCGTAAACCCACGCCCCTATCACGGCCGTGGCGGGCGCGCAGAGTATCATAGCCGCGGAGGCCGACACCGCGCGCAGAACTTCTATGGCAATGTCCACACGGTTTATCAGCATACCGTACTGGAAATTGTTCAAGCGAAACAGCAGCAGAGATATGAAGAACGTGCCGGTAAACGCCAGTATCAAGGTGTTTGTTGATGATCCGATCATATCCTTGCCGACCTTCATGCCAGAGGAGAACAAAGTCTTAAACCCTGCCCGCGGATTCGCCGCGCTTATCTCCGATATAACAGAGGCCAGCGACACGGCGACATCCATGACAGCCCCAAGAGACGCAATCAATATCGCGCAGAACAGCAGCTCGCCTATGGCCACATTAAAGTCGATGACAACAAGGGTACTCACGGCCTCCACATTTAAGCCCGTTATGCGCAGCAGCCCACTGATTATTATGTAGAACAAGGAATAGGCAACGATACCGATTGCCGTTCCCGCGATGCTTATGTATGTTTTTTTCTCGAACCCCATTATGGCGATGAGCGAAACCGCCACTATGCAGAGCGAAAGACCGAAGGTGAGCAGGGCCGGCGGTGCGCCCATGGTAATGAGCGGTATCAGCAGGAATATTATAACAACAAAGGTGAACACCAGGCCGAAGGCGGATTTAAGCCCTGATTTGCCAAACACGGCCGCCAACAGGCCAATTAATAAAAGGACAACAAAGTAGATAGCCGTTGCCCTTTCATAGCTGTGTACTCTGGCGAAATAATCGTCGGTGTTTGGAGCTTGCTCGAAGTAGATAACAAGGCGGTCGCCCTCCTGCGCAAAGACGGAATGACCCATCAGCAGCGTGTTCTGCGCCTCTACAACCCTGCCGCGGCTCTCCCCTGTCAGCAGTTCCACGCGCAGATCCTGCCGCCCCATACGAATGCCGTGGGGGGACAGTGAAGTCCGGTCGGAAACAACCTCCAGCACCCTGCCCGTGGGAAAGGTAACTCCGCGGTTCTGGTTAAGCCCGAAGTCAATATGGGTGACGGAGCCGAACCAAACCATGGCGAGCATCAACAAAGTGACTAACACGAAGAAAACGGAGTGTTTATTAGAAGTCAGCTTTGTCATGCGAATATACCACCCAGCCCACGTTTACAACCATTCTAACAGTTCTGTACATGCTTTGTCAACATAAGTTTTTGCCGTGCAGGTTGACGGGGCATTGTCAGCGTGTTATAACTAAAGTACTTCAACAGTAGACGGGAGACAAGCATATGCGCCTTATTCACAATACCTCGCAGGATCCGGCCTTCAACCTTGCGCTTGAGGAATACCTTCTCACAGGCACGGATACGGAGCTTATCATGCTGTGGCGAAATGGCCCCTCGGTTATCATAGGCAATAACCAAAACGCCGTGGAAGAGATCGACGCGGACTATGTGCGGGCGAACAATATAGACGTTGTGCGCCGTATGTCGGGCGGCGGGGCGGTGTTCCACGACCTTGGCAACATAAACTACACCATTATAAACAACGGCAGAGCAGGCGACTTCGGCGGTTATGCGGCATTCACCGCGCCCGTGCGCGGATATCTGCGCCGTATTGGAATAAACGCCGAGTTCAGCGGGCGCAACGACCTTGTGATAGACGGGCGGAAGTTTTCGGGGAACGCGCAAGCGGCGAAGAACGGCCGCATAATGCACCACGGCTGTATACTGTTTGACGCAGACTTTAACGACCTGGCGCGTTCGTTAAAGCCCAAGGCCGAGAAGATCGAGAG
>WRAA01000016.1 GCA_009780445.1 Defluviitaleaceae bacterium | reverse complement strand
TGCCCGATGCATAAATGATGGCTATGAAGCCCATGTAGTGTTTGTTGTTCAAATGGGAAATATCAACCACTTATAAAGCCCTAACGAAATATAGCTTGTATGTGGTTGTCGTTAACTAATGCCGTCATCACGACTTAGGCGGCAGTAAATCGCCGCTGTTATTTCCCGCTGTTTCATTCAGGAACTCCTTTCTTGTGTGCGTGACAATAACGGTTATTCACACCTACCATAATAACTCTACTGCCCCCTACAAATCAAGGATTTTAGCCATTCATGCTACTGGATAATGGTGGATTTACGTCTTTAATTACCCTGTTTGCAATGATATCTATAAGTTCTTCTTTTCCATCAAAAAATTCTCGTATGGTATATTTAGTGCCGTCTTTTTCAACGACAATAATGTTATCCGGTTCGCGGGTTGTATTTTCGGACATATATATCACCCCGCAATATGTGTATGCAGTGGACAAATTTCCTTAGAATTAAAAAAGAAAAACCCCGGCAAATACGCCAAGGTTATGTTTAACAAAATTTGCGAGTAACCGTATTGCCGCTAAAATTCGATATTTTTCGATGTTCCCCAAAATTGCACCTCTTCGGAGGTCTTTCGGCTTTCCTCCTGTCCTATAGAGGCCATGATGGCCAGGCGCAATTCTGCGTCCAGGTCACGGCTGTCAATGTTATCGTTCAGGAAGATGATACCAACATCGTGCTTCCTCAGAAGCTCACGAACATACCAGAGGGTATCGACTGTATTTCGAGCAAACCGTGTGACCTCTTTGGTGATAATCAAATCAAAGTCACCGGCTTTGGCGCCAGCAATCATTTGGTTAAACGCCACTCGCTTCTTCGTATTCGTGCCGGTAATGCCCTTGTCGGCATAAATCTCATACAATTCCCAATCAGGCATTCTTTCTATATATTGTGCGAAATACTTCTGCTGGCTCTCATAAGAGTTGGCTTGGTCTCGTTTGTCCGTTGATACTCGGCAATATGCCGCAACTCTTATCTTGGACTCAGCGACCGGTCGCTCTTGGTTCATTCTTTCGTACTTGTTCATACTGATGCTCCCTTCGATACGGAATATATACTTGACCGGCAGCCAAGCACAGAGTCTTAACCGCCGCATAGTTCTATCTGCGCAGACGCTCCAGTTCCTCTATGCACTGTTCACATTGCGTAGGTGTAAGCAGTTTCCGTTCAACCAGAGCGAGGAGTACTGATCTTTGATAATTGAGTATGAAGTCAGCATTATCTTCCTTCGTAATCTTGGAGACAGGGCTGCCGACATACGTATATTCATTCTTCTTCCGCAAGTCAGGCTACCCCCTTGCGTAAACGCTTATAAGAGGGTATGAAGCCCGGAATTGTCCATATTACTCCGATGTGGTCTCCTTTGGGCGGCTAACCCGGCGGTGGTCAAGTCTTTGCGGGTTTAAGTACATTTGGTTGGGTTTTGTATTTCGCAAAAGGTTGTTGATTGTAAAACCAATGAAACAAAAACCATACCTTTAGTGCTTGATGAAATAATTTGCCAAAGTTCTTCCGAAAGAGCGGCACATAATCGGTAAATCGGGAACTGTTTCCATTGAACGTGATAACAGCAACACAAGGCATAACCTTGGGCATTTTACACGCAAAACTAAAGTTGTGTCGAAGTCCGAAGATATGGTCGACGCAACCTAAAATTATGGCACTATCTAAGAAAGTCCAGTGTATTTATGGTGTTTCAATCTATCGCTTTATCTACTTTTAAGTAATCACTCTCCAGAAATAATCTTTTCGACCCTTCCAGCATTCCCAACTTTTTTCAACGCTTGGCAGACGTTCAGAAGTTTTGGGGAAATTAGAATGCCGTGGCATAAAACAGCCCGAGCATATTTGCGTGGGCTGTGATTGTGGGTGTTGTTTTTAACTTTCAAACTTCATATTAACCGCTCGGTCATGCCTGCAAAATACAAAGGCAGATTAGTAATAGCACCATCCGTTACATAGCCTCGTTTAGAAAAACGAATAGCCGTCTGTGGCCGGCGGTGCTTTATATAAGCCTTAAAACTAGCCGCTCCTTTTTCTTCGCCGCCCTTAACTTCCACAGGAATAATCTCCATGCCGTTTTGGATAAGAAAATCAATCTCGCCATTTTTATTGGCATAAAAACGTGGCTCAACATCAAACTGCCCTTGTAGCTGTTGGAGTACAAAGTTTTCTGTCAGCGGCCCTTTGAATTGGTAATCGCTCTTTAGCAGGATAACAGAATTGTCTACGCCTGCCATATGCTTTAGTAGCCCTGTGTCAAACAGGAATAACTTGAAATTATTTAGTTGGTCAAAGGCTTTGAGCGGATGCTCCGGCTTGAAAACATTATAGACACGGTTAAGCATACCAGCAGACACCAACCACTCAATAGCTTCTTCAAACTCTCTGGCCCTAGCACCTTCCTTGAGTGCGCCATAGACAAATTTTTCATTGGGCTTGGCAAGCTGCGTAACTATGCTACGGAACACAAGCAGTATCCTTCCGCTGTTAACCTTGCCATTATGCTTGGCGAAGTCGTTTTCGTAGATGGTGATTAATTCGTTTTGAATCTGCTGTATCCTCTGCGGGTCTTTTTGGTGAACCCATGCATAGACACATTCTGGCAGACCACCTATGATAAGATAGTAGTTATACGCCTCCAGCAATCTGCTATGGAACACATCCTCAACAGGCTGCCCCTTTTTGATTTGCTTATAAAAAGAATACAGCGGAGCATCTATAGCCGCCAAAAATTCATCAAACATCATTGGATAAAGCTCCAACAGATTGACTTGTCCTACAGGAAAGGACTTCGGCTGTGCAAGCAACGTCCCAAGCAAGCTCCCTGCCGAAATAACATGATACTCATTAGCCTTCTCTCTGAAATACTTCAAAGCATTAAGAGCCGAAGGACATTCCTGTATCTCGTCAAATATAATAAGAGTCTCGCCGGGGATAATCTTGCGGCCACCAAGCATCCCTAGCAGCTCAACAATCCTATGAGGGTTTTTATTGATTTCAAAAATAGACTTCAGCTCATCCTCTTCATCGAAGTTATAATAAACATAGTCTGTATAATGATTTTTGCCAAACTCATGCATCAGCCAAGTCTTGCCCACTTGCCGTGCACCCTTCATGATTAAAGGCTTGCGGTGGGGGTCGTTTTTCCAAGCGATAAGTTTATCTAGTGCTGTTCTGTACATGGGATCACCTCGTTATTTATGGGTTTGCGCAGACAAAAATATATTGCGCCAGCAATCGTGGATACATACCATATACAGTTTAACACGCTTTTACTTGAATTTCAAGAATGAAATTACACGTAATTTCAAAAATATTTCATTGAAGTTTACACATTTATTCCTTTCGACTTGTAACCTCTTTCATTTTATGGTTTGCACATCTAGCTTTTAATGCTCGAAGTTTTTGAGCTTATCAGGAATTCATGACCACTATCCCCCTTTGGTGTTGACGGATACTCTGGAAAATTATGTCGTCCCTTGGGGTCTCCTATCATTCCGGGCACGAAACCTTGGTTGCCGTTTGGCAGGATGAAGTCTTGATTGTACGGCACTTTAACACCGTGCATCGGCGCGTGGTTGTTGCGGACTCATTCGTCAAGGGAAGTGACCCACTCCTTGGTCATGACGATGCCATTGATACGGTCCAAGCGGTCTTTCCGTGCTTCGGCGAACACTCGTTCACTACAGTCTATAGCGAAAAGGATGTGCGCTTTACTTTCAAAGATGACACGAAAATAAAAATATCCCACTGAAAAATGAACATCTTGGTGGGGTTTTTACATCGGTAAAAGTGTCAATGCATCCATGTAAATGCACCCAGCAAGTCCGCTTGCACCATGCCAGTCCATATTTTATTAATGAGAATAATTTAATTGTATCAAACTCGCCAATAACATAGATGATGGAATTTCCGGGACCACTTTTGAAAGACAGCAGTTCAAGCGGATGATTGACGACATAGAAAATGATAAAATTGGGATTGTGTTGTGTAAAGACCTTTCCCGGCTTGGCAGAAATAATGCCATGGTTGCTTACTATACCGAGATTTTTTTTCCGCAGAATGATATTCGTTTTATAGCCTTGAATGATAATATAGACACTCTTTACGGCGAAAATGAAATTATGGGCTTTAAATCCATAATAAACGAGTATTACGCACGGGATATATCGAAAAAAATCCGCTCAAGTTTTAAAGTTCGCGCCCAAAAAGGCGAATTTACCGGAACATATGCGCCATACGGTTATTTGCGAGATCCCGAAAATAAACACAAACTGATTGTGGATGAACATGCCGCAACACATGTAAAAAAGATGTTTGCATTGGCGGCACAGGGTGTTCCGGCGAAAACCATTGCCGGGATTATGACAAACGACGGGATTCTGATTCCGAGGGCATATTCGCACCAGCGGACGGGCAAATGGAAGAATATGTTTAACGCAGATCTTCCCACACTTTGGAATAAAGGCTGTGTGCAGAACATCTTGAAGAACCGCGTTTACATGGGGCATATGGTGGGCGGCAAGCAGTCCGTAAAAAGCTTCAAAGTAAAAAAACTGGAGAATGTGCCGCAGGAGAATTGGATCACCGTTTGTAATACGCACAAAGCCATCATAAACGAAGATGAATTTTGGCATGTGCAAAAACTGGCATCCGTAAAACGCCCAACCAATATAAGGAAGGGCGAAAATGTGTTTGTCGGAAAGCTGCGGTGTTCATCCTGTGGGCGAAACCTTGCATACCAGAACTCGCAAGGCAGACATAAACACGGCAGTTTCTGCTGTAACCGTTACCGCCGCAGTTCAAAACTGTGTACGTCACACTATATCGGCTACCATATTCTTTACGATGCGATATTAAACGATATACGCAGACTGGCTGAAATTTGCGGTCAATCGGAGGAAGATTTCAAGGCATATGTTAAACAGTTATGTGATGATAAAAACGATGCCGGCGAAAGCCATAATAAAAAGGAATTGGAAAAGGCAAGATCGCGGTCTGCCGAGTTGGATATAATAATCAAGCGGCTCTTCGAGCAGAACGCCCTTGGCGTAATCCCGGATGATAGGTTCGCCATCCTGTTTGGCGATTATACAGCCGAGCAGAATGGCTTGCAATCCGCTATTAACGCGCTAAAGTCACAGCTTGATAAGCAAAATCCCGATGATGAAAACATGGAAATGTTTTACGGGCTTATAAAAAAATTCACGGATATTGAAAAGCTGACCACCGGAGTAATATCGGAGTTGATTGACCATATCGTCATTTACGACAGCGATGGCGGTACACCCCGGCGGCAGAAGGTGGATATATTTTACCGCCACAAGGTTTGAAGGAAGTACAGGCATGATTTACTTTTAACATTAGCGCTTCGCCATAAGTTGGTTACTTGTGGTTAATAGCCTGGAGATGGATAAAGCCGCCATAATAAAGAACACGATACAAGTCATACAGTCTATCGTTGCCCGTGAAGGCGGCGGCTCCAATGTTGGAAGTTTGCATGAACAAATACGCAGTGTCGAAGAACAAAGAGACCGCTTGATAGACCTCTACATGAGCAACGATATCACACGGGAAGAGTTTGTTGACAAGCGTTCAAAGTGCGAATCAAGGCTTGAGCAACTGAATGAGGTACTCATTGGCATTGATAAGCGAAGCGACATCATTCGCCGGCAAAGCGAGCTGATTACAGACATCACTTCCGCGGTAAATGAGATTGTATACAACGCTGCCATGGAAGAAGCATTCTTCCGCAACTTGCTTGACCGCATGGTTCTCCATAGCATGGACAATATGGAGGTATGTCTCAAGCTGCTTCCGCACAAATGGCAATATGCAAAAACAACGAAGGTGTCGAAATAGCCTTGAAACCCGGGAAGAGAGCGGGTTTGCGGGTTTGACACCTTTCCGCACACGACATACCTATATCATTAAGGGTGGCCTTGGCCTGCGGAGTAACCATTGTAAACCGCTGGCTAAGGTATCTCAGAGCCGCCCCCAGTTCGCCGTCAGGCCCGCCGTACTGCGCAATGATTATCTTGGCAAGCGCGGGGTTGCACTTCGTGATCTTGACAGGGTATTCCAGCTTTTTCTCGTATATCCACATTAGCGAGCCTCCCCTTCCGTTATGCTGAAGTTGCCTTCGCGGCTCCACGGCCACGGTTCGTCCGGCCATATCCACGTTGGCGCGTTGTTCTTGGAGCGGAAGGAGCAGAGCGGCCCGACCAGCTTTTCGTAGCCGGAGCGTACTTTGTCCGCCTCGCACACTACCTTGTTATACTCCTCTACGGCGGCCGCTTCGCCCGGGTGCGTGTTCAAAAACATCGCAAGATCCACCAGCATAAAGTCAAGTTCTGTCAACCTTCTCAGAAGCGCGTCGCGCTCGTGCCAATGCTGATTACCGTGATGGTGATTCTGTGTCTCCATGGCTACCTCCCCCCACGTTTAGGTGTGTACGGCCTGAGAAGAACGGGGAATATCGTCCCGTCCCTAAGCCCTGCGGCAGGGCTTGACATTTCCGTAAACCCCTGCATCGGAACATATGCGCGCGCAAGCTCATGCCCGCCGACATGCCCTCCGTGGTGCGCTTGGTCAACGCTCCGGTCACGTAATTCGATCGTTTCAGACAAAGTGCTTCCTCCTCGTAATACGGATTCTACGTACATATTATGAAGGGCGGTCGTTATTGGCTACCCAACGAAAAAAAAGAGAGCGTCTGATGTCAGACGCTCTTAAAAGGAGGGGAATTTTCTCGAAATAGTTTCGAGAGGGAAGAACTCAAATTCTTCAAGGCTATGTTAAAGCTCAAATAGAACTGTTCAGGCTAGAAACTTGTATCAATCAATCTGTCCAGCACAACATCCTTGCTCAAGAACTCGCTGCCGCCCCGGATAATCCTGACGGCCACCGAATCCCCTACATTCCGCCGGGCTACGCTTTCCTGCAAGGATTCCATCGACATAACGGTTTCACCGTCGAAGGATGTGATGATGTCACCGCTTTCGATCCCCGCGGCCTGCGCGGGAGTGCCTTCCAACACAGATTCCACAAACACGCCGATACCGGGAAGGCCGTACATTTCAGCGATTTCCCCGGAAATAGTCTGCCCCGTAACACCCAGGAACGCGCGGTCCGATATGCGGTTCATGAAGCGTTCGATCACAGGCCTTGCCGAGTTTGCGGTGATGCTGTAGCCCATTCCCTCCACATTGTAGGACCGTGATATCTTGGCAGTGTTGATGCCTACTATCTCGCCGTCCATGTTAACGAGGGGGCCTCCGCTGTTGCCCGGGTTGATCGCGGCATTGGTCTGGAGAACCGTGTACAAACGCCCTTCGACCATTATGCGCTGTTCCCGCGCGGATATCACGCCGTTGGTGGCCGTGTTTCCGCCGCCGAGCGCGTTGCCGATGGCGATAACCATTTGCCCGACCTGCATTTCGTCGGAATCGCCAAAGCGTGCCAGAGACCACTGCGTAAGCCCGGCGCCCTCAAAGTCTGCCTTCATGATGGAAATTACGGCCAGATCTTCGTCCGTATCCATGCCGACAAGCCTTGCGTTCACGGGCGAACTGCCCATCACGCGGACTTCCACGTTGTTTGCGCTCTCGATAACGTGGGCGTTTGTGACGATATATACACGCTCATCGTCGGCGGCAAAGAGTATGCCAGAGCCGGAGCCGCTGAGCGGCCGCTCACCGAACCCCCGAAAGGGGTTGCCCGTGAAGAGTTCCGCAGACGCGCCCGTGGTGCTGATAGCCGCAACCGACGGCTCGATATATGCCACAAGCTCGACAATATGGTTGGACACCATCCATGCCGAAGCGATGTAGTCGCTGTTAAAACTGCGCTGTGCTGTGCTGCCGGTACCGCTGCCGGTGCCTAATGTGAACTGCCCGTCAGCCTCGCCAATCGAAGGAGAGACAGCCGGCGATTCCGCCACGGCGACCCTGATGTTCGGCTGTGTCGCCGCCACCGCGTCCGGCGAATCCGTCCGCAACAGCATCATAACACCCATGGCCACAAACACGCCGCCTGTTATGAAGAACACCGCCACAATCACGGCGAAGCGGCTTTGCCGGAAGAACTTTGCTTCAAGATCGTTCTTGCGCTGCTTGCTGAGTATTGTTTCGCTGTAGAACCGAGAGCTTTCCGGCTTGCCGTTCGCAAGCTCCTCTTCCAAGTTCGACCCAAACCCGGGCATTCCGGCATGTGTTGCTACGTTATAACCGCCCTCCGCCTCAGCATCCGTGTGTTGCGGTATATCCACAAACGGCAGATACAGAGGCCGGAAACATTCCGCGCCGGGATCATCCTGCGCCCGTGCCGTACCAACCAGATCATTCATGTAATTGCCTCCCAAAAGCTCTGTAAGAGGGCGTCGCTCATTACTCATTAAGCATATCACCCAGTTTTGAATAAAGTGTGAATTAAGTGTAAACATTTTCATGAAATATTAAATTTTGCGAGTATCTTTGCGGCGAGAATCCGGAAAACTAATCGGGTATCTTCGCGATACGCTACGCTGTATACAGGGGGATATTATGGCTATAAACAGAATAGGCAACTTCAACGACACCGGAATGTACGCAACGCGCAACCGCTACAACTCGGCTCAAACCCTTTCGGATACCCAAATGTACGAGAGGATGACGGCGATGATAACCACTGCGCCGTCGAGGCAGTCCCAATCTGCAAGCCGAATTGCGCAAAACTCTAACCCGGCGTTGACAAACGGCGGCCAGGGTATTATACTAAATCCATCAAATAGAAACAGTTCGCCGCTTATGCCGCAAAGCTACAATACACAACGGCTTATGTCGGCGCGTAACGGCCTTGCCGACACCAACATCGCCGGAGCGTCAGTCGTGGGCAACCGCAACAACATTGTGAACCAATACCAGCACTTCATGCGCCAAGGCGCACACGACACAGCCAAGCACGCGCTGAACATGACGGTGTAAAGCTGTCAGTCCGTAATGATCGGCGTCCGGTACTCCGCTTCGCGCCCGCCGTGCGCCTGCCCTACGTGCTTGTCCGCGCTTAACGCGTAAATGTCCGTCGCTTCAAGCTCCGCTTCCAGCATCCGCCGGGCATAAGGCTCGAACCGCGAAGCATGTTTAACATTTGTGATCAACGGTATGGTTGAGTTTGCCTCGATACGCGCAAGCAGCTCACGGCTTGCCCTGCGAAAACCCAGCACCCTGGCATACGCGGGGCCGCGATCCTGCGCCCGGGCAAACTCATCCGCACCGGTATTTAAAATAATGTTCATAAAACAGCGTTTAATTTTGCTAAGGGTATACCTTTTTGTTTTGACATGTGATATAATATCGTCAAGGCATGTGGTTTGGCGCGAAAATTTTGCGATTCTGTGTTCAAGGCCTTCCGTCACTTCCGCTATGCGGCGCAGATCTTCCGCATCTGTTGTGCGTATAATATAGTGGAAGATGTCGCTGAAGTTGTTAAAGCGGTGGTAAACCCCTGCTTGCGCGAGAACTTCCGCGGCGAAGCCCGGCATGTAGCGCAGAGCCTCATCCGCGCGGCCGCCCCACAGGCTCTTGCGTATCTCCGACGCACTGGCGAACCTGCCCTCGCGCCCGCCGATATGCGCCACGGTGCGCTCCACCGCCGCCACAGACATACGCGATCCAAGCCGCCTCACCGCGTTGATGTATTCGATGCCCAGAATATTATTCGGCCCGCAGAGCATCTCCGAAGCATAACCAAGGACGCCCAACGCACGGGAACGCGCCAGAGGATAGGACATGCCGACGGAAAGGTTCGCCCGCAGGGCGTCCCGGAACTCCCGCGGCTCGCTGCGCAGTACGCCGGCCACGCCTTCAAGATCGCAGATACCGGCCTCCGCGCCGAAGGCAATGCTGTCTACAACGCCCAGCCGATCCAGCAGGCTCACGGCTCCGCGGGCAAAGTAACCCGCCGAGCTTAACGCATACAGATAAGGAAGCTCCAGCACAACGTCCACACCGGCCTCGAGAGCCATACGCGTCCGCGCGTTCTTGCCGACAATCGCAGGCTCGCCGCGCTGTACAAAGTTGCCGCTTAACACCGCAATGACGCGGTTCGCGCCCGTTATGGCACGCGCCTGTTCAAGATGATACAGATGCCCGTTGTGAAACGGATTATACTCCGCGACAATACCCACTACACTCATATACACTCTCCTTACGAAAGAAAACGCTGACAATTTACATATGTTACTACGCCGCAACAAGATTATCAAGCAATTTTTACAACCGGAAATCTTTACAGTTAGAAGGTGTGACATTTGAAAGATCTGACCGACAAGGAATTCTACACCCTGCGCGACTATATCAAGACCAACTTCGGAATAAACTTGGGCATCGAGAAAAAGTCCCTGGTGTATTCGCGCCTGAGGGCAATTCTTACCGAAAAAGGGCTGACGGACTTCACGCAGTACTACGACTATCTCATCAACGACAAAACTGGGACGGCCGTAATCAACTTCATAGACAAGATCACGACGAATCACACATTCTTCATGCGCGAGACCGACCACTTCGCCTATCTTGCGGAGAAGGCTCTGCCGGATATCGAACAGCGTTTCGGCGGCGAGCGGGATCTGCGGCTGTGGTGCGCCGGGTGCAGCTCCGGCGAAGAAGCCTACACCATCAAGATTATTGTGGAGGAATATTTCAAGGGCAAGGGCTGGAACACCGACATACTGGCCACAGACATCTCCACCTCTATCCTGACAAAAGCGCTGAACGGCCGCTATCTCAAGGAAAACATGGAAACTATGCCGAAAGACTGGCTGCAAAAATATTTTTTGCCGGAAGGCGACAATTACGCCGTGTGCGATAACATAAAAAAGGGCATAATATTCCGAAAGTTTAACCTGATGACACCGGCATTCTCCTTTAAGAAGAAATTTCAAATAATTTTCTGCCGCAATGTTATGATCTATTTCGACCTTAACACGCGAATAGAACTTGTCGAAAAATTCGGCAATGTGAGCGAAACCGGGGGCTACTTCTTCATCGGCCATTCTGAATCGCTCAACAACACAAAGTCGCAGTTTAAGTACATCATGCCGGCAGTATACAGGAAGGAAAGTGGTGAGTTGTGAGTGAATGAATATTAGCGCGTAGCCGCCACGCAGTATATAGTGAACTAACAGGCACAGATGTGCTGAAAAAATCTTCTGGAAAAGGTGATGACATTGGCAGATTTCGATAGAGAATCAATGCTGGAGATGTTTAGTTATGAAATGGCGCAGCTGGTTGAACAGCTGGAACAGACCATTATTCAAGCCGAAGCCGGCTATGCGATCGATCAGATAAACGAGATCTTCCGGATAATGCACACAATCAAGGGTGCGGCGGCAATGATGCTGTTTGAAAACATTTCCTCCGCCGCCCACTCGATAGAAGATCTGTTCTACTTCCTGCGCGAAGAAAACCCCACAGGCGTGGACTACTCCACCCTGACGGACTTCGTTCTCGAAGGCATGGACTTCGTAAAGGGCGAGCTTGACAAGATCGAGCAAGGCCTGCCCAACGACGGCGACGGAACGGAAACCGTACTTAAAATAAACGCCTGCCTCAAGCAGCTCAAGACCGGCGGAGCGGAGCCGACACCCGCAAGCCCGGCGGCCGGCGGAGCGGCACCCCTCGCGGTGGGAGGCTCTGACGCGCCCGCGGGCAAGTACGCGCGCTACAAGGCCACAGTCTACTTCGAGGCCGGCAGCGAGATGGAAAACATACGCGCATACACCATGCTCCACAACTTGGGAAGCCAGATAACAAAGGTTATCCACACTCCCGAAAACATAATCGATGAATCTTCGATAGAGCTGATACGCGCCAACGGCTTCACATTTGAGTGCGACAGCAAGCTGACATACGACGAATTGCACGCCCAGCTGATGGACACAATATTCCTGCGCGAACTTGTTCTCGAAACAACCAGGGAGGCGGACAGCGGCACGGGCACGGCCGGAGCGCAGGCGCCTTCCGCCGGAGCCGTGGCCGTGGCGCAGGGCAGCAACAGGTACAGCGCGTTCATCCGCTTCGACGAAGGCGCGGAGATGGAGAACGTCCGCGCATACACCTTTGTCCGAAACCTCGAAGAACACGCAAGCGATATCACGCACATACCGGTTGACATCGTAAGCGAAGCCTCTATAGAAGACATCCGCCGCTTCGGCTTCAAGACGGAGTTCACAAGCGACAAAAGTCTGGATCAGCTTCAAACCATTTTGAGCAACACCCTCTACATCAGCGAACTCGCGCTTAACATGCTGGAAGAAAGCGCACAGCAAGCACCCGCCCCGGAACCCACCCAGGCTCCGGCACCCGTGCAGGAAGCACCGGCAGCCGCGGCCGCCGGCGAACCCGCGCCGGCTCCGGCCGACCCGATGGAAACGCCGGGCGATGCGGATGCAAAGATGGATCCGGCCTTGATGCGCGCGGGCGCGGCCGAACAGCCCGCCGCGAAGAAGGCGCAAAATTCCAGCATGATCTCCGTAAGCGTAAGCAAGCTGGACCAGCTGCTGAACCTGATGGGCGAGCTTGTTATCGCCGAATCCATGGTTACGCAGAACAAGGATCTCGAGAACCTCGAGCTTGAAAGCTTCTATAAGGAAGCATTACAGCTGCGCAAGATCATCAGCGATGTGCAGGACAACGTAATGTCCATGCGTATGATCCAGCTTTCCGCCACATTCTTCAAGATGCACCGTATCGTGCGCGATATGTGCAAGCAGCTTAACAAGGACGTAGAGCTGAAGATCATCGGCGAAGAAACGGAAGTTGACAAGAACATCATCGAACATATCGCCGACCCGCTGATGCACATTATACGTAACTCCATCGACCACGGCATCGAGCTTCCCGACGTCCGCGCGAAAAAGACCAAACCCCGCAAGGGTACGGTCACTCTGGAGGCCAAGAACTCCGGCGGCGACGTCCTCATAATCGTAAGCGACGACGGCGCGGGGCTTAACCGCGACAAGATTATCAACAAAGCCCGCCAGAACGGCCTCCTGCGCAAGCACGAAAGCGAGTATACAGACAAGGAAGTGTACCAGTTCATCTTCCTGCCCGGTTTCTCCACCAACGAGAACGTTACGTCCTACTCCGGCCGCGGCGTTGGCATGGACGTTGTTTCCACCAACCTGGAGATCGTCGGCGGCTCTGTGATAGTCGATTCCGTCCCGGGCGAAGGCAGCAAGTTCACGCTGAAGATCCCCCTCACCCTGGCCATTATCGACGGCATGATCGTACAGCTGGGCGACGCAAAGTACACAATCCCCATAATCTCCATACAGCAGTCCTTTAAGGCGAAGATGGAGAGCGTGTTCACCGACCCGAGCGGCAACGAGATGATCATGGTGCGCGGCGAAGTCTACAACCTTATCCGCCTGTACGAGTTCTTCCATGTTGAGTCCGCCACCACCAATATCGAGGACGGCATCATCATCATGATCGAAAACGGCGACCAGACCATCTGCATAATGGTTGACGACCTTATCGGCCAGCAGCCCATAGTCGTCAAGACCCTGCCGAAATACTTCAAGAAGATACGCGGCATAAGCACGTGTACCCTTCTCGGCAACGGCGACATCAGCCTGATTATCGACCCCGTCGGTTTCTTCGACAAATAGTCGGTTTCTTTGACTAATGGTCGGTTTCTTTGACTAATAACGAGAGGAGCTACACAATGTCAACCAACCCTGAACAGTCCGTTGCAATGTCGTCACCCCAGCACAACGAAGACACCACGAAGGATAAGTTCCTTACATTTATTATCGACGACGAGGAATACGGCATTGAAATCGCCATGATCCGCGAGATCATCAGCATCTGCAAGATCACCAAGGTGCCGGAAAGCCCAAGCTATGTGGAGGGCATCATCAATCTGCGCGGCGATATCGTGCCCGTGATCAATGTGCGCAACCGCTTCAACAAACCCTGGAAGGAGTACGATACCCTCACCTGTATCGTAGTTATCGAATACACCAACTACAAGATCGGCCTTATCGTTGACAGCGTGAACGAAGTGGCGTATATCCAAGAGGCAAACATCCTGCCGCCACCCAGCTCCAAGATCAACTACTACAACCAGTTCATCCGCAACATCGGCCGTATCGACGAGAACGTAAAACTGCTGCTGGATCTCGACAAGCTCCTGGCAAGCTAATTCACAGGGAGGAATAACCCCTATGTCGTACGCATCAAGACTTATGAAGAAGTTAACCGCCATTGCCGTCGCAGGCTTGCTGTTCGCCGGCCTGCTTCCCTCGGCCGTTTCCGCAAACACGGCGATAATCTCCACGAACCAACCCGCCAACATCACGGCAAACAGCGCGACCATCACGTTTAACTGGAACATCCACACCGCAAACGCGCAGGGCAGCCAGATCGGCCTTATCTTCTCGACAAACCTAAACGACGTGATCAACGTCACCGCAAGCGCGGAACAACGCGCGGAGCAGACTATAAGCTCCAACGGCACCACCACGATCACGCTCACGAACCTGCAGCCCGGAACGCAGTACTTCGTCCGGACCTTCGCACAGCCGTCGATGCTCACACAGCGGCAGTTTGACCCGAACGTGGTCAACTTCACCACCCTGGCCGCAGGCACAGGCACGGGTCAGTCCGCCACCAATGTGACAACAGCCAGCGCGGCCTTCGCCAACGCGATAATCACCGCCCGCGGCCACTTCCCCACCGCGCACTTCACAAACGTTAGCGAGCGCGGCTTTGTCGTGTCGTCCACCCAGTCCGCACCCACCACCCAGAACGCCACACGCCGGCAAACTCAAACAAACCTTGAAACCTCCGCAAACAATATAGCCGCCGACTGGCAAGTCACCACCACGGCCTCGGCCTACTACGTCCGCGCATACGTTGTGAACAGCGGCCAGACCTTCTACGGCAACGTAATCCGCGTACCCATCTCCACCGACCTTCCGCTGGTGTTTACGCGCAGTGCGGAAATGACAACTGCCACGGAGGCGCGCGTTGTGATCGACGTGGCGCAGTCCGGCCAGTCCGCTGTGTTCGAACGCGGCGTTGTGTTCTCCGGCACCGCCCAGCAGCCCCAGCGCGGGGCAAGCGGCGTGCAGTCCCGCTCTGTACCCGGAACCGTGGGCGAGACCGAAGTCCTGCTCACCGGGCTGACCACCAACACCCGCTACTTCGTCCGCGCATACGCAATCAACCAGCAGGGCACGGCATACGGCCAGGTGCTGGAGCTTACCACCATCGGCGCGGATTCCGTGCGCACCCTTGCCGCAAGCAATGTCGCGCAGGACAGATTCACCGCCAACGCCAACATCACCGGCATCAACGCCAACGACATCCGCGAACGCGGCTTCGTGTTCTCCTCCGCCAACAGCACGCCCACCCTGACAGACCAGCGCGTCTCCATGAGCGGCGGCACAACGGGCGACTTCTCGATGGAAGTGACGGGGCGCGAGCGCGACACCCGCTACTTCGTCCGCGCCTTCGTTACGCTGGATTCCGGCACGGTGTTCGGCTCTGTAGTAGAAGTTACAACAGCCGCGCAGGAGGTCAGCGTGACGGTTACGTTCCAGTCACTTGCCCTGCAATCCGTCGGCACCCAGACAGTAACCATAGCCCGCGGAAGTGCGATAACCGCGGCACAGCTGACCATCCCCGAAGGCTTCTCCATCGTCAACCCCGACCTCTCCATCGTAATCACCGACCAAACCGCCATAATGGTTCCCGTACAGGCGGATCAACGCCCCGAAGTCGCGTTCATCGCCGGCACGGGCAGCCTCACCTTCTCGCCCAACCGCCCCGCAACTCGCGGCGAAGTTGCGCAGATCCTCTACAACCTTTCGCCCGACAGGGTGATCGGCATTCCGCTGACGTTCACCGATGTGGCGGCGAACCATCCGAACAGCCGCGCCATCGACTACGCATCGTCCCGGGCACTCATGCGCGGCGACGCGGGCGCGGCCACATTCCGGCCGAACGACCCTATCACCCGCGCCGAAGTCTGCGTGGTGCTGACGAACTTCTACACACTCACGGGCAATCCGGTCTCCGGCTTCCCCGATGTTGACTCCGGCGCGTGGTACCACCGCCCCGTCTCCCTGGCCTTCGCCAACAGAATGGTCGCCGGATACGAGGACGGCACCTTCCGCCCGCATAACAACATCACCCGCGCCGAGATCACCACGGTGTTCGTCCGCGCGGAACAGGAAGCGGGGCGCAGAACAGGCCAGCCCCTCGGTACCGTCCAGTTCACGGACGTACCCTCCACCCACTGGGCGCACCGGTTCATCATGAACGCCGCTGTGCCTCACTAAGTTACATTCGAGAACCCGCCAAGCGCGGGTTTTCGAATACACCCTACTATCCGGAAGAGGTTCACAAATGATAAACTACAGCGTAAACGATCTGCGCAGCATGTTCACATCCTTCTTCGAGAGCAAGGATCACTTGAAGATGCACTCCTTCCCGCTCGTGCCGATCGGCGACAAATCCCTCCTGCTGATCAACTCCGGCATGGCTCCGCTAAAGCCCTACTTCACAGGCGCGGAGGTGCCGCCGCGCAAGCGTGTCGCCACTTCCCAGAAGTGCATACGCACCGGCGATATCGAAAACGTGGGCAAGACCGCGCGTCACGGCACATTCTTCGAGATGCTGGGCAACTTCTCCTTCGGGGACTATTT
>WRAA01000015.1 GCA_009780445.1 Defluviitaleaceae bacterium | reverse complement strand
TCCTGTACCTTAGCGTGTTCCGGCTGGTGGGCGCGGGCAGGCTGGGTTACATGACCCTGCTGATGTCCCACGTGGCCTTCAACATACCCTATGTGATACTGTCCGTCCTGCCGCGCTTCAAGCACATGAACAAACACCTGTACGAAGCCGCGCTGGATCTCGGCGCAAGCCCGTGGTACGCGTTCTTGAAGGTGGTTGTGCCGCAGCTTATGCCCGGCATTGTCACGGGATGGGTGCTGGCCTTTACGCTTTCGGTGGACGACTTTATGGTGAGCTTCTTCACCACGGGCGCCGGGGTCAGCAATCTTTCCATCGTAATATTCTCGATGGCGCGCACGGGCGTAAACCCCATGATCAACGCGCTGTCCACGCTGATGTTCTTGTTCGTGATAGTCCTGCTGTTCATCATAAATATCAGGGACTCAAAAAAACTGAGAGGAAGATGATAGTGAAAAAATTTGCAGTTACCGCAATGCTTGCGGGATCGTTATTGCTTACAACAGGCTGTGCCGGCGGCGCAAGCGGGGGCGACTCGATACACGTGTATAACTGGGGGCACTATATAAACCCAGACGTTATCCCGATGTTCGAGGAAGAATACGGCATATCCGTAATCTACAGTACGTTCGAGAGCAACGAAGCCATGTACACCGCAATCGCCATGGGCGGCAATGTGTACGACGTTCTCTTTCCATCCGACTACATGATCTACCGCATGATATATGAGGATCTGCTGCGGCCGATAAATTTCGACAATGTGCCGAATATCGAGCATGTGGCGGAACGCTTCATCGGGCTTAGCTTCGACCCGGACAGACGCTTCGCCGCACCGTACAAGTGGGGCAGTGTGGGCATACTCTACAACACAACCATGGTCAACAGCGTGATAGACAGCTGGGCGGCTCTGTGGAACCCGGACTACGCCGGGCAAATATTTATGTACAACTCCGAACGGGACTCGCTGGCAGTGGCGTTAAAGCTCCTGGGATATTCGCTCAACACAAAGGACGAGGGCGAGGTCAACCGCGCGCGGGACTTGCTGATAGAGCAGAGACCGCTGGTGCAGGCTTATGTGACGGATGTTGTCAAGGATCTGATGATAGCCGGCGAGGCGGCTCTCGCGGTGGTTTACTCCGGCGACGCGGTATTCACGATGATGCACAACCCCGACCTTAACTACGTTATTCCGCGCGAAGGCTCCAACCTCTGGGTGGATGCCATGGTGATTCCGCACAATTCGCCAAACCCGGAGGGCGCGGAAGCCTTCATCAACTTTATGCTGCGCCCCGAAATAGCCGCGCTTAACACCAACTTTATCGGCTATTCCACGGCAAACGCAACCGCGCTTGAACTCGGCTTGGTGGATCAGGCTCTCATCGAAAAGCCCGGGTTCGACATCACCGACGAAGAGTACCGGCGTCTCGAGGTATTCATTGATCTTGGCGAGTTCAGAGAGGTATATACCAGGGCGTTCACCACAGTCTTGGCCAGTTAGATCATATTTAGGCCGCCGAAAACAGCGGCCTTTGTTATGCACAATGTTGCGCAATGTTAACAATGCGAAATAGAGCGAAATTATCTCGAAATTATCTTGAATTTATCTGCTGATTTGTGGTAAAATATGTTTCAGTATTGTATAGTTCGATCAGAATCGGTTCGATCAGAATCGCAATAATTAGGGAGGCTATTGTAATGTTTAACAGCTTGAAAAGCAAGTTGGTCATACCAATCATTGCCATACTGATTGTGATGGTGGGTAGCATCGTGTTCTATGTATCCTCTGCTACGCAGGACTTGGCCGAGGAGCTGACGAATCAGAGAATTGAATTGGCATCGGCAACAGCGCGGGCAAGGCTGAGAGACTTTGAATACCAGACAAGCTTGATCGCAACGGCCGTCGCCAACGATTATATGATTGTCACGAACATACAGAACTGGAATGACGACCTAAATAGGGCGATCAGCAGGAACAACCTGGTGCGCCATTTGCAAGGCTTGGCCGCGGATCTGGGCGCGGGCAGCTTTGTTGTACACGATGTGGAAGGGCGCATTATCCTGCGTCTGCACAATCTGGATCTCTACAACGACATAGACGGCGGCGCGGCTGGAACATCGGGCTTGGCCGGCATAAGCACTACGGCCTACCTAACGACACCAACCATGCCAATGGGTCTGCAGAGCAGCACCCCGGTTATTTACAGCGGCGAGGTTATCGGCGTGATGTCCGCGATATTCCTGCTGGATACTACGCAGTTTGTGGACGATTTCGCGGAGATATTCGACTCGAGAGTGTCGGTCTTTGCCGGTTACACAAGCGTTATGTCTACATCCCTGGCTCCGGACGGAAGCCGCGCTGTCGGCGGACAGCTGGTGGCGGAAGTTGTTGACGCCGTGATCGTACAAGGTCAGCCGCATATCGCGGAAATAAGCATCGGCGGCGTTCCGTATCACGGATTCTACTATCCCTTCATCAATATCTCGGGGGAGGCCATCGGCGCGTTGTTCCTTGGTTTCTCCAACGAAGCCACGGCGTTGGCGGCACGGTCCATGCAGCTGATTGTAACGGCCATAAGCGTGGTGGGTCTGCTGATTTCCGGCGGCGTGATGTTCTTCCTTATCGTCAAGCTGCTGAAACCGCTTGACGTGTTGCGCAGCAATATCAAGGAGGTTGCAAGCGGCAACCTTAATGTGAACATCAGCAGGGCGAACATGTCGAACGACGAAATCGGCGCGATAACAAACGATGTCGTCGCCCTCACAGGCGTTATCAAGGAAATGGTGAACGACATATCGGTGTTTTCGCACGAAGCCGGCGTCAACGGTGATGTCGAATACCGTGTGGACGCGTCCAAGTACAGCGGAAGCTTCGGCGAAATGATCCAGAGCCTTAACAAGTTTACCGACGGTTTTGTTAACGACCTTCTCTCGATCCTTACGGTTCTGCGAAACATTGCGGACGGAAATTTCAAGGCGGAGCTTACGAAGCTGCCGGGCAAGAAGGCTGTTCTGAACAAGACGGTTGACGACCTTATGCTGAACCTCAACGGCGTAATCAACGAAGTTTCCACGATGATAGAGACCGTGGCCAAGAAGGGCGATCTGGAATTCGCCATCGACGCCGGCAAGTACCAGGGGGACTGGAAGGGCATCATGGTCGGCCTTAACGACGTTATCAAGTCCGTTGGCGTACCGATCAAGGTTCTGAAAAAGTCTCTGGACGAAATGAAGCTCGGCAACTTCGACCTTGTACAGCTGGACAAGAAGCTTGTGGAAATGGGCTTCGAGCCGGACGCGGATAAGTACAGCGGAATATTCAAGGACAGCATACTCGCGATCGACAGCTCACTGGTTGAAATACATTCCTATATCAAGGAGCTTGACGACGTGCTGGCGCAGATGTCCGTCGGCAATCTGCGCAACACGATCAACCGCGAATACGTGGGCGACTTCGCTTCGATCAAGAAGTCGATAAACGACATTAACAGCACGCTGAACAAGACAATATCGGAGATTTCCCAAGCCTCGGATCAGGTGCTTTCCGGCGCGAAGCAAATATCCATCAGCGCGATGGATCTGGCCAACGGCGCGCAGGAACAGTCTAACTCCGTACAGGAGCTTAGCACGGCCATCGGCATGATCAACGATCAGACAATGAAGAACGCGCAGGACGCTTCCGAAGCGAGCAGCCTCTCGAGCAAGTCCTCCGCCAACGCGCAGGAGGGCAACGAGGCCATGAAGCAGATGCTTGTGGCAATGTCGCAGATCAAGGAATCCTCCGGCAATATCGCCAAGATCATCGACGTAATCCAGAATATCGCGTTCCAGACCAACTTGCTGGCGCTCAACGCGTCGGTTGAAGCTGCCCGCGCGGGTGAACACGGCAAGGGATTCAGCGTGGTTGCGGAGGAAGTGCGCAGCCTTGCGGGGCGCAGCCAGGAAGCGGCCGTGGAGAGCACGAGCCTGATCAAGGTCTCTGTAGACAGGGTTGACGCCGGCTCCGGCATTGCGGAATCTACTTCGCAATCCCTCGACACCATCGTCAAGAACGCCGCCGAAGTGCTGGATATCATCAACAGCATCTCCGCCGCTTCGAAGGAACAGGCGGAATCCATCAAGCAGGTCACTGACGGGCTTGACCTTATCTCCAGCGTTGTGCATAAGAACTCAGCTGTGTCGCAGGAAACGGCGGCGGCTTCGCAAGAGCTGAATTCGCAGGCCGAAACCCTTCGGGAGCTGGTGAAGTTCTTCAAGTTTTAGGTATAGCAACAGCAAAAGGGCTGTCTCGCTGAGTAATTAGCGGGGCAGCCCTTTTAGAGCCTGTTTAGTATCTTTTTGCCGTTGGATTGACGAGTCAGTTTTCTGCCATTCTAGGAACCGCCGACGACGCGTACCCAACGGGTACGCTAGAATGCTGTGTGCCGGTGGCACACGTTTAGCATCCGGAGCGTCAGCGCAGGAAAGAGGTGACGACGAAGGGCGGAAAACTGGCCGTCAAGACAATGGCGAAAAGATACTAAACAGGCTCTTATCGCAGAACACCCTGGACGATAACCCGTTCGTCGTCGTCGCCGCGTGTTACGCATGTGGACAGAGTGATTATCTGCTGTGCGCCCGGGGGCGCGTTGTTGCGGTAAACGAAGGCCTCGAAGGCACCTTGGAAGCTGAAGTGGAGGAAGTAGGCGTAGTCGTGGATGTCTGTGAGCCGTGCCGCGAATATTTCATACTCCACAACACGGTCGTTCACCAGCAGGGTTATTGTGTTGTTCTCCTGCTTGAAGCTTTCGTCCAGAAACAGGTGGAGGTCGCTGAATTTGTTGCCGTGCCGCGTGTGGTGGCCGTAGATAATGATTTGCGGCACAAAATCTCCTTTGTTACGGTAGTCCATGAACAGTGTGCCGAAGGTATTGTGTTCGCCGAAGAAGGATGTGTCCAGGTAGCGGATGTTGTCGCTTCCGCGCACCACGGGGTAGTCTATGGCAGTGCCGCCGACGGTGAGCCAGGCGATGTAGTGGGGGTTGATCCGCCTCATCTGGATGTCGAAGTCACTTAGGCTGCGCGCTTCGTCGTCCGCGAAGCCAGCGGCGGCTCTTGCGGAGCCGGACAGCCTGAGCAGGAAGGAATGTTCCCGCCGGGCGTCGCGAAGGTCGAACACTTGGGTGTAGAACACCATCAGCGAGGCCGCAAAGACGATCAAGGCGATAACCACCACTGCGGCAAACCCTGCCGAAACGAAGCGGTTTTCCGTGGAGGCCGCCTTGTCTGTGCCGTCCTTACTCATTGCCGTCGTCGCGGCGTCTCCTGCGTATCACGAACACGCCGGATCCCGCCAGCACAGCCGACGACGCAAGCATTGCGGCAACTGCGCCCTTTAGGCCGGGTACGCCCGTCTGCGGAACATCCCCGAAGCTGCCCGGGCCGGTGTAGATAGTGCCGGAGGAAACGCCGCCCGAAGAACCGCCGCTGGACGTGCCGCTTGTGCCGGAACCGGAGCCGGGCGAATTGCCCCCGCCTGTGCCGCCGCCGTTTCCGGCCGAACCTATGAAGTCGCCGAATTCGGAGACTTCCGCGGGTGTTGCCGACGTTGTTGTGTCGCTGCCGTTGGGCGGCGGCGTTGGGGTGCCGTTGCCGTAGGGCGGGGGAGTGGGTGTCGGCGTGCCGTTGAAGTAAGGCGGCGGGGTTGGTGTCGGTGTGCCGTTGCCATAGGGCGGGGGTGTTGGCGTTGGTGTGCCGGTTGGCGGCGGCGTGGGTGTGGGCAACGGGCCGGGCGTTGGCGTGGGTGTCGGGAAGGGTTCGTCCAGCGGAATCACGGGAATGCCGCCTTCGTCGTAATCGAACCACAGCTCGACATTACTTGCCGGCATGGTGAAGATGATGTGGGGGTTTGCAGGGTCGGCGATATTCACATTCGGGAAGCGTTGCCACCAGGTGAAGTTAAGCCCGGGGATCGCGCTGACCCGCACGGTTTCGCCCGGACGGAATACACCGCCGCCTGTGCCGCCGATAGCCGTCACGATAAAGTAGCCCGGAAGCACGCTGTCTCCGGGATAACGGTCATCCCCGTTGCCGCCCGTGCCGGTGCCGCCGCCACCGCCTCCTCCGCCGCCTGTGCCGCCGCCCCCGCCTGTGCCGCCGAAGGGACGCCAGCCGTCAACCCAGATAGTCATGTTGTGGGCGGGCATGATGAAGCAGGTGCTTGCGGAGTTCTGTTCGAAATGGGGGATGGCAGACCGCCGGCTTGTGACCCAGCCGGTGAAACGCCAGCCGCGGGGGTGGGCAAAGGCTTCGATACACACACGCGTTCCTGCGCGGAATCTGCCGCCGCCCCTGCCGTTCACCACGATAAGGTGGAAGTAACCGTCGCCGCCTGTGCCGTCGCCGATATAGTCGCCGGTGCCGCCGCCGGTGCGCCTGAAGTGCGCCGTCGCCGTGATTGTGATGCCGCGGTGGATGTTGCGCCATATGAGGAGCGTGCGGTCTATGTAGATGTCGTATATTTCGAAGGGCTGCTGGGTCTGCGCCCATTGTGGGTTCTGCGGCGGGTACAGGATCCAGTGCGAAAATGTATAGCCGGCGAGGGTTCCCGCGAAGATCTCCACACGCCCCGTTGATCCGGCCGGGCCTTGGATCGGGTGGGTTCCGCTGCCGAAGGAGCCGTAGCCCGGGCTGACGACAACGACCTCAATATGGTTGTAAATGGGGGAATCTATCGGCAAAACTTGCTGATGCCGTACTACTTCAAAACTTAGCGACAGGTGTTGTGTGGACGCGATGGATTGCATACCGCCGTCCATGTAGAAATTTTGGACGACAGTCGCATGGTAGACGCCCGGCGCGAGGCCGATGTTGGGGGATATGTTTACGATAACGGGAGGCATACCGGGGCCGGCGACAAAGGTCTCGCTCGTGCCGTGCAGTGTGAAGCTGCCGGCGTGTTCGCCTGTCAGGCGTATGCTCATATACTGTATGCGCTCCGGTGCGATTTGGAGGGTGTGCGGCGCAACGGCCTCATAACCTTCGGCGACGCTGCCGAAGTCGTGGTTTGTTGTCACAAGCGTAGGCACCCAGGAAGGCTCCCACATCACCGGCGCGCCGGCCGGCGTGTTTGCAAGAATCGGCACCGCCATGTGCGATGCTAACACGACAACCGCAAGCACTGCCGCAAACAAAGATTTAATATGTACGCGTAACATAATCCCCACTCCTAATGACGTTTTGAGATAATTATATACATATCCGGACTACACGTCAAGCAAAAACCGGCCGAATCCGGTTCGGCCGGTTGTGTATGTTATACCATTTCGCGTTCAATGTAGTAGTTGAAATTTGAAACACGCCCCTGGATCCGGTCGTGTTTCAAATTTTAACTACTTGAACGATTGCGAAATGGTATTACAGGGATTTCTTGAGAACGTCCGCCATGTCCGGTTGTTCCCACGGCAGACATAGGTCGTTGCGGCCGAAGTGGCCGTATGCCGCAACCTGCTTGTAGATCGGGCGGCGCAGCCCCAGATGCTTGATGATGGCGGCGGGGCGCAGGTCGAAGTGACGCTGTACTAGGTTGGCGATGTCCTCATCGGGAATGGTGCCGGTTCCTTGGGTCTCGACAAGGACGGAGATGGGCTTGGCCACGCCGATGGCATAGGCGATCTCGATTTCGCACTGCTTCGCAATGCCCGCGGCCACGATGTTCTTCGCGATATAACGCGCCATGTACGCGCCGGAGCGATCCACCTTTGTGGGGTCCTTGCCGGAGAACGCGCCGCCGCCGTGGCGTGAATAACCGCCGTAGCTGTCCACGATTATCTTGCGGCCGGTTAGGCCGGCGTCGCCCTGCGGCCCGCCGATCACAAAGCGGCCGGTGGGGTTGACGAAGAACTTGGTGTCGGCGTCCATCAGCTCTGCCGGCAGGATAGGCTTGATGACGTGTTCGATGATGTCGGCCTCGATGGTTGCGTGATCCACGGAAGGGGCGTGCTGGCTGGAGACGACTACCGCGGCCACGCGCACAGGCACGCTGCCCTCGTATTCCACGGTGACTTGCGTCTTGCCGTCCGGGCGGATGTAGTCCAGCAGGCCGTTCTTGCGGACGAGGGAGAGCTGCTTGGCCAGCTTGTGGGAAAGGTAGATCGGCATGGGCAGGTATTCGTCTGTTTCGTCGCAGGCGAAGCCGAACATCATGCCCTGGTCGCCGGCTCCGGTGGACATCCCGCCGTCGTCGCCGCCTTTGCGGGATTCAAGGGAGGAGTCCACGCCCATGGCGATGTCGGGCGACTGGCTTTTCAGCGACACCATAACGGCGCAGGAATCGCAGTCGAAGCCGTACTTCGCGCGGTCATAGCCGATTCCGCGTACCGTCTCCCGCGCGATTTTTTCGATATCTACGTAGCAGCTTGTTGTCACTTCGCCGGCAATCATCACAAGCCCTGTGGTGACAAGCGTTTCGCAGGCTACACGCGCCATGGGGTCGTGTTCCAGCATAGCGTCCAGCACCGCGTCGGATATCTGGTCGCAGATTTTGTCCGGATGCCCCTCTGTAACTGATTCTGATGTGAAAAGTCTCTTGCCCAATGGTGTTACCTCCTTAGAATGGTGTAGCCTCATAGAAAAAGGCCCACAAAACGGGGCCTTGAAGAAATTATGCTCATCTTCCGGAAACCCCGGGGGAATTAGCACCGTGCGGAAGCCGCCGGTTGCTGGGTTTCACAGGGCCCTTGTCCCTCCACCTCTCTTGATGATATTAAGTTTTAGTACATACGGAACGCCGGAAACATTTTCATCTGCCGAGCCGATTCCGCGATGCTTCACCGCGGAACTCGGCGACAGCAGATGGAATATGTTTCTGAGCTTCCGTGTAGATTACGCCCTAGAACGTGAAGAGGCGCTGCGTTTGGTTCTCGAGCTGTTCTTGGTCTTGGCGCTGCATTGCCAGCTGGTACTGCTCCTGGACGCGCGCGCTTGCGAGTTCGGTTGTTGCGCGAGCCATGTCGGTGTCCTCGATACGGCTCCTGGCGGAGGCCAGGTTCAAGGATGTTATGTCGTTGGAAGTCATAACGTAGTCCATGCGGTTGCTGACCGCGCCAAGCTCTCCGCGTGCGGCGTTCACCATGTTCATGGCGTTGTGGATCGCGCTTAGGTCAAAGTTTTCGGTCACGTTGAAGCCTTCAAGCCCCAGCGATTCCAGCGACATTCCGGGGATAGAGACAGACATGCCAGACCCGTCCGGCGAAGATGCCGTGTGCAGATTTGTCGCGTTGCCGTCAAGCAGGTTGCGTGTATTAAACTGAGTTGTCTGCGATGTCTGCTGAATGTTGTCGAGAATCTGATCCACTTCGCGCTGGATGTTCGCGCGGTCGCGGTCGTTCATGATGCCGTTGCCGGATTGCAGCGCAAGCTCGTTCAGACGCTGGAGGTTGCTGTTGATGCTTGAAAGCGCGCCCTCCGCCGTGTTGACAAGGCTCTGCATGTCCGCGGTGTTGCGTGTGCCTTGATTCAGCCCGCGCTCCTGGGCGGACAGACCCTGGGCAATGCCAAGGCCGGCAGCGTTGTCGGCCGCCGAGTTTATCTGCCTTCCGGTGCTAAGCTGCTGCGAAAGGTTTTGTATCTGCGACCCACTGTTAACGGTCATGCTCATAATATTCCCCCCATTCTTCGTGTTACAACAATAGTATCATCTCCGACTGAATTTGTCAATCAAGAACATGTATCCAATAATTATCTGCCTACGTCGCGGCCGAGGGTTATCGTGTTGTTTGAAAAATTTTCCACGCTGCGCGTCTTTTGGAAGAAGCGCGGCATTTGCGCGGCCATTGTTTCGTGGCGGTAGAACGGGTCGTCCCGGGTGATGGGCAGCGTTACCATGGCCTTTGTCACGGAGGACTTATAGATCGCCATGATGATTTCGATGGCGCGGCGGCCTTGTTCGCCGTCGATCAGCAGCTCTTCCTCGCCCGCGATGGCGCGGAGGAAGTTGCCCACCTGCGCGGGGTGGCCTTCTGTGGAAAGCTCCGGCACTGCGTCATAGGCGGCTTGCAGGCCGGCCAGTGCTTCGCCGTTGGGCTGGGGGAAGCCGTTGGGCAGGGGTTTGGACGCGGCGGGCTTCCAGGGCACGCTGACGCGCCCCTTGTCTGTCTGCACAATGATCTCGGCCTCTTCGTCGTGGGAGACCATGGAGACCGTCATCTGGGCGAGCATGTTGTCGTAGCCGAATATGGCCACGCCAACGTCCTCCACCTCGGAGTTATCGTGCGCCACGTTGTTGATCACCGCCGTGACAGTCTTGGGCATACCGACGAACCACTGCAGCAGATCCAGATGATGTACGGCGTGGCTTGTGACGCTGCCGCCGCATTCGCTCTGCCATGTACCGCGCCACCATATGTCGTAATAGTTGGTGCCGCGCCACCACAGCGAGTTTACGATAACGTGCAGAGGCCGCCCGGCCTCCTTGGATTCAAGCATGTGCCAAACCTTGAAGTTAGGCGTTTTATAGCGGTTTTGCGCAATGGGCGAGAGCAGCTTGCCGGCCGTGCGCGCCGCGTCGATCATTTTGTCGCACTCCTCAAGGGAGGCGGCCATGGGTTTCTCCACAAGCACATGCTTGCCGGCGCGCAGAGCCTCGATGGCTACATCGGCGTGGCCTTTCGGCGGCAGGCATATAGACACGATATCCACGTCCGCGCGTGAGATAACGTCCTTGTAGTCAGCCGCGGCCGTTGCGCCGTCAAGCCCCTTGTCCTTGATGATGGCCTCTGCCTTGTCGATATAAAGATCACTCACGGCCACGATGCGGCATCTGTCCTTGTGCGTCAGGAAGGCGTCGGCGTGTACGTTTGCGATGGCACCCGCGCCGATAATGGCTACGCCCAGCATTTTCCGCCCTCCATCCATATTGCCGATTCCTGCGCGTCCAGCGAAAGCTCCATCACGCGGAAGATGTGGTACTGGCTCATGGACAGCTCTGTGCCGTCCAAACAGTCGCGGATGAACAGGCCGAAGAACGGGAAGCCGCACTTGCCGGCGGTGTTGAAGTGGTGTTCGCCCTCGTGGTTGACCATGTATACGTGGTCGCCCTCGGGGTCGCGCGCCACGTCGATATACTTGCGCAGCTCGATATAACCGTCTGTGCCGGTCACGGTCGCGCGGCCGTCGCCCCACGCGCCAAGACCCTTTGGCGTGAACCAGTCCACGCGGAAGTAGCCCGCCGCGCCGTTACTGCACACAAGGGTCGCGTCGCCATAGTCCTGGAACATGGGATGCTCCTTCAGGTTGTAGTTCGCGATACGGCTGTTCATGATCTTCGCGTCGTTCGCGCCGGAGAAGAAGAGGATCTGCTCGATCTGGTGGCAGCCGATGTCCGTGATAATGCCGCCGTATCTCTCCGGCTTGAAGAACCAGTCCGGGCGCGAAGGCGCGTTGAGCCTGTGGGGGCCGAAGCCCGATACGCTTAGGACGCGGCCTATCGCGCCTTCGGCGATAAGCTGGCCGGCGTAGACCGAAGCTTCGACGTGTAGCCGTTCGCTGAAATATACGCCGAACTTGCGCCCTGTGGAGCGCACCGCATCGCGCGCCTGCTGCAGCTGTTCGCGCGTGATCAGCGGCGGTTTGTCCGCGAAGTAGTCCTTGCCGTGTGCCATTGCGCGAAGGCCGACGCCGCAGCGTTCATCCGGCACGGAGGCGCACGCCACGAGCCGGACGTCCGACTGCATGATAACCTCTTCGGACTGCACCGCGGCGGCTCCGGGGAAGGTCTTGCGAAATGCCTCGACCTTCGCGGGATCCTTGTCGTAGACCATGGTTATCTCGGCTCCGGCTTCACTAAGGCCGTTGCACATTCCGAATATGTGGCCGTGATCCAGCCCGACAACCCCAACCTTGAACTCGCCCAGCCCTACGACGGGCTTGGCCTTGCCCTTTGGCGCGTAGTTCGCGCCGTCTGCTTTAGCTTGCATTGATGTCACCCTTTGTTGTTAGTCGCGCTCTTCCCGATGGCTTCCCACAGGCCGATGAGGTAGCTTGCGCCGATTGCGCGGTCATACAGGCCGTAGCCGGGCATGGAGACTTCGCCCCAGATGGCTCTGCCGTGGTCCGGGCGCACAATACCCGTGAAGCCGATGTCGTACAACGCCTTCATAACTTCGTACATATCGAGAGAACCGTCGGAGGACAGATGGGCGGATTCTTCGAAGTCCTTCGGGCCGTTGTGCTTGGTGTTGCGCACATGGGCGAAGTGTATGCGCCCCTTGAGTGCGCGTATTGCGGCGGGGATGTCGTTTTCGGGGTTGGAGCTTAGGGAGCCGGAGCAGAGGGTCACGCCGTTGTGCGGGTTGTCCACGGCCTTCATCAGGCGGACGAGGGAATCGCCGCTGGTGACGATGCGCGGCAGGCCAAACACCGGCCAGGCGGGGTCGTCCGGGTGGATGGCCATGTAGATGCCGTATTTCTCGCAGACGGGCATTATGCGCTGCAGGAAGTATACCAGATTGTCGAAGAGTTTTGTGTCGTCGATATCCTTGTACATCTCGAAGAGTTCCTTGATACGCGCCATGCGCTCAGGCTCCCAGCCGGGAAGCATGAAGCCGTTGGAGTTTGCGTCCATCTGCTCGAACATCTTTGTCGGGTCTACCTTGTCTACGTCCTCCTGGCGGTAGGACAGAACGGTGGAGCCGTCTGGGCGCAGCTTCGCAAGGTCCGAGCGCGTCCAGTCGAACACGGGCATAAAGTTGTAGCACACGACCTTGATGCCTTCGCGCCCCAGGTTTTCCAGCGATGTGATGTAGTTGTCGATATAGGTTTCGCGCTCCGGCGAACCAACCTTGATCGCGTCGTGAATGTTCACGCTTTCGATCCCGGCAAGCTCCAGCCCCGCGTCCACCACAAGCTTCTTCAGCCCGCGCACTTCCTCCGCCGTCCACACTTCGCCCGGCTTCTTGTCATACAGGGTGGACACCACGCCCGTAACCCCGGGGATCTGGCGTATCTTCCACAGTTCTATCGAGTCCGTCGGCCCGAACCACCGTAATGTCATTTGCATAGTCATGCTCCTCTCATTGTTTACCAAAAACGAGGCCGCCTATTTCGGCAGCCCCGTGAATTGTTGCAGAAATGTTATTCCTTCACAGCCGGCTCATACGGCTTATTTTCGAAAAAGTCGTTAAAGAGCTTCGAGACCGTGCCGCCGAGGAGTACGATGGCAACAATGTTCGGAAGAGCCATGAATGCGTTGAAGCCGTCCGCGAGAGCCCAGATAAGGGCAACACCGCCGTACGCGCCGAATACGCAGACCGGGAGCATCAGCAGTCTGTAGAACATAACATACTTGGTGCTGCCGCAAAGGTATTCGAAGCACTTTTCGCCGTAGAACGCCCAGCCGATAACAGTCGTGAAGCCGAATGTACCGATAAGGAAGGCCATGAGCCACGAGCCAAGCTGCGGGCCGAGGAAGGAGTTAGCATACGCTGTGATTACCAGCGACGCGCCCGACATACCCGGTGCAAGCGCGGGATCCATGCCCGGCAGGAAGAACGACGGAGCGATGACATCCAGAGGAACCGTCGCAAGGATTGCAAGCGCGACCAGTGTACACATTACGTGGGTGTCCATGAATACTTCGAAGGATGCCCACAGACCCTGCTTTACGGGGTGATCCGTCTTAGCGGCCGAATAGGCGATGGGAGCCGAACCAAGGCCGGCTTCGTTCGAGAAGATACCGCGGGCAAGACCGAGGCGGATAGCGTACATGATGCTGACGCCGGCCACGCCGCCAACGAGACCTTCGCTGGTGAATGCGCCCACAAATATCAGGCGCAGAGACTCAGGAAGCGCGCCGAGATTTGTGATAATGATCAGGAACGAGGAGATGATCGCCATTATGGCCAGGAACGGTATGATTCTTTCCACAACCTTGGCGATGCTCTTGAGGCCGCCGATGATTACAAGGCCGATGAGGATCGCGGCCACGATGCCGATGTACAGGCGGTTGAAGCCGAACACGTGGTTAAGCGCGAAGGCCGCGGAGTTCGACTGCACCATGTTGCCGATGCCGAAGGCGGCGATTGCGCCGAAGAACGCGAACCACACCGCAAGCCACTTCTTGCCCAAGCCCTTTTCCATGTAGGCGAAGGGGCCGGAGAGCATTTCGCCCTTCTCGTTCTTCTGGCGGAAGTGAACGGCCAGGGTAACTTCGGAAAACTTTGTGGCTATGCCGAAGAAGCCCACGACCCACATCCAGAACACGGCACCGGGGCCGCCGAAGGCGATGGCGTTAGCGGTACCAACAAGAGTACCAACGCCCATCGTGGCGCAGAAAGCCGTGTTAACCGCTTGCCATGGCGTAATATCACCTTCGCCGTGTATCGCGGCCTTCTTGTTCTCGGGCTTTCTGAACATATCGACGATTGTGAGGTCGATCCAGACCGTGAACTTCGTGATCTGCAGGAAGTTGGTCTTGATCGACAGCCAGAAGCCGCCGCCGAGCAGTATTGCCCACGCAGCAGGTCCCCACACTATCTCGTTGACTTGCCTTACAATTGCAATTGCTGCATCCATACTTTACAACACCCTCCATTATTATAGTATGTAGTGAACTGGTCAGAACTATCCGCGAAATATACGGTCAGTCACTGCGCTGTGTAATAAGTTGGTAAACGCAGGGACAGCGACGTGGCTACTTCGTAGTTGATAGTTCCTTGTAGTGAAGCTATATCTTCAGCGGTTTGGGTGTGCCAGCCGTCTTGGCCGATGAACACAACCTCGCCGCGCAGTGCCGCGTTTGCGCCGGTGACATTTACCATGAGCTGATCCATGCAGACATTGCCGATGATTCTGCAGACCTTGCCGTTCACCAGCACCGTGCCGGTGTTGCTTAGTTTGCGCGATATTCCGTCGGCGTATCCTAAAGGTATAGACGCGACAACGGTGTCATCGGTTGCGAAAAAGTTTCGTCCGTAGCCGACACTTTCGCCGGCGCGGATTGTCTTGATGTGGGAGATGCGGCTCTTGAGGGTCAGCGCGGGTTTGAAGCCGAGTTCGGTCAGAGCCTTCGCGCCTTCCGGCGTGGAGCAGGGGGCAAGGCCGTAGAGGATTATGCCGCAGCGCACCATGTCGAGGTTGAAGCTTGGGTGGTTGATTACTGCGCCGGAGTTGGAGATGTGCTTGACAGGGATGTAGACCCCGGAGGATATAAGGGCATGGCAGACAGCCGAAAACCGCGTGAATTGCTCGTTGGCGAATTCCGCGTCTGAATCGGACGTGGCTAGGTGCGAGTAGATTCCGTCAACCCGGATGTAGCGCATGATGGATATTGCCGATATTTCGCGGATGAGGGCGGGTGTGTTGCTGTAGCTGTATCCCACGCGATTCATGCCGGTGTCTATCTTTATGTGGACTTTCGCCGTGATATTAAGTTTCTGCGCGATCTGCGAAAGCTTCTCACATTCCGACAAATTGAACACTGTGCAGGCAAGGTTGCCTTGCAGCATAGCCTCGAACTCTTCCTCGAACACGGGGCTTAGCACCAGCACGGGAGCGTCAATGCCGGCTGTGCGCAGATCAAGCCCTTCGCGCACGGTGGCGACGCCCAGACAGTCAACACCGGCCGACACCGCGGCCTTTGCGACTTGGCAGATGCCGTGGCCGTAGCCGTCTGCCTTCACCACAGCCATCAGGCGGGAGGCGGGATTGGTAAGCTTTCTGATGCATCTGACGTTGTTGGCGATGTGTTCCGTATTTATCACCAACGCGGCGCGTGAGTACTTGCAAAAAGATGTATCGTAATGCATAGCCCTTTCCCCTTTCGAAGCTAATCATAGCACATTTATGACCGGCTGTAAATAGTTTTGGCTAATTTTGTTACAAAACAATGACCGTGCCGACACGGAGGCCGGCGCGGTCTGTATGCTAAGTTTACAACTTCGAGAGAATCAGGGACTTGGCGGCGGAGATGGCTTCGGGCACCTTGCCGTTGTCTGTTCCGCCGGCCATGGCCATGGAGGGTTTGCCGCCGCCGCGTCCGTCCAGAACGGCGATGGCCTCCTTTACGATGTCGCCGGCCTTGATGCCTGCGGCCACAGCGTCGTCAGTGGCCATTACGAGCATGGAGGCCTTGCCGTCGGCCACGCCGACAAGTATGATTATGCAGGACTTGTAGCGATCCTTGGCGCGGTCGCCCAGTTCTTTCAGCGCATCGCCGCCCATGCCGTCCAGGCGGCCGGACACTATGGTGAAGCCGCCAGCCGCTTCGGTGTCCAGCCCGCCGTCCTCCAGGTAGGAAGCCTGGGCCTTGCCGCGCAGTTGTTCCAGTTGGCGCAGGTTCTCCTTGTTGGAGAGGGTGAGCAGCTCGGCGGATTTGACAAGGTTGGCGGGTGTTGTGCGCAGTGCCGCGCTGGCTTCGGCCACCTTGGCCTCGCTGTCGCTTAGCAGGGAGAGTACGCCGAAGCCCGTCACGGCCTCGATACGGCGCACGCCGGACGCTACGGAGGCTTCCGAAAGTATCTTGAACAGGCCGATCTGCCCGGTGTTGGTGCAGTGCGCTCCGCCGCAGAGTTCGGCGTAGCCGCCCATGGTCACGACGCGCACGACTTCGCCGTATTTTTCGCCGAAGAGGGCTGTTGCGCCAAGGGCGCGGGCTTCGTCAATGCCGGTTTCGAAGGTCGTCACGGGATACGCCATCAGGATTTGGGCGTTCACGCGCTCTTCGATATCCGCAAGCTCCGCCGCGCTTAGGGCTGAGAAGTGGGTGAAGTCGAAGCGCAGCCTGCCGGGGGACACTAACGAGCCGGCCTGCTCCACGTGGCTGCCGATAACCTCTTTCAGGGCGCGGTGCAGCAGATGGGTCGCGGAGTGGTTGCGGCTTGTGGCCAAACGCTCCTTGGTGTCGATTTCGGGGGAAACCTTCGCGCCTACGGCGACGCGGCCTTCTTCGACTATGCCGATGTGGGCGGTCAGCCCGCCGGGAGCCTTCTGGG
>WRAA01000014.1 GCA_009780445.1 Defluviitaleaceae bacterium | reverse complement strand
TCGGCGGACATCACAATGCCGCGTATCTGCTCCACCGTTTCCTTGTCGCAGGATTTGTCGATAACCTTGTCCACCGCGCTCCTGCCGATGTCTACGCCAACCTTGATGATAAACGCGCAGATGACGATGCTGGCAAGATAGTCCATCACCGGGAAGCCGGCGCGCGCGCCCATTATGCCGATCAAACTGCCGATGGACGACAGCCCGTCGCTCCTGCTGTGCCACGCGTCAGCCATCAGCGCGTCGGACTTCAGCTTCTTCGCCGCGCCGCGCACATACCAGTACAGGGCTTCCTTCACAACGATGCCGGCCACCGCGGCAACGAGCGCGAGCACCCCCGGAGCCACCGCCATGTACGCGTCCATAGTAATGATGCTCACAACGCCTGTGTAGCCGATCCACAGCCCAACGGCAATCAGCACGCAGGCCACAAGCAGGGCGGCGATGCTTTCTATGCGCTCGTGGCCGTACTGATGGTCGTCGTCGGCCTCCTTGCTGCCCAGCTTTATCCCGATCATCACGATGAAGGTTGTCGAAAAGTCGGAGATCGAGTGGATCGCGTCGGAGATCATGGCCGCAGAGTTTGCGGCAATGCCCGCAAAAAGCTTGAACGCCGACAGCACCACGTTCAGCGCGATGCTCCTGCGCGCAACCTTCATTGCGGCGTTCTTGCGTTGTTCGTCGGATATGCCGTCAGTGCTTGTATACGCCATTACCCGCGCCTACGCTTTCAGCAGCAAGTGCCGCGGCAAACCGTCAACCATTATCTGCGAAAGTTCGCCCTGTATCAGCGGCCTGATATAGTCCGTAAGCTCCTTGGCCACATACGCGCCGTGTTCGGTGATCCACGGCTCCGGCACCTTCTTCTCGACATTGGCGATCTTCTCGACTTCGACCAAGGCCGTCTCGATCATGTACGGGTCGTCCGATATACGGTCGAACACAACCGTCATGCCGGTCATGCCGGAGAACGCCGCGCGCACGGCCTGGCCGCCCGCCAAGAACGCCTCGGCGTTGTCCGTGCGGGACTGCATGTGCGCGGCGGCGCGTTGCAACACGCTAAGTTCTATCGGCCGCACCTTGTTCTTGAACTTCTCCGCCACAAGGCCGGCCAGCACCGCAGCCGTGCCGCCCAGAGACTTATGCCCGAACGCATCCGTACCCTTAGCACTGCTACCCTGATATTCGCAGACATACCCGCCGTCCTCAAACTTAATGCCCTCGGAAACGGCGATAACCACCGACTTTTGGTTGCGCCGGTACAGCGAGTTGATACGCTCGTACAGATGCTCGGTGCTAAACGGCACCTCCGGCAAGAATATCATGTCAGGGCCTTCGCAGTCCTCCGTCTTTGCCAAGGACGCGGCGGCCGTGAGCCAGCCCGCGTTGCGCCCCATTATCTCCACAATGGTTATCTGCCCGGAGCCGTACACAAGCCCGTCGCGTATGATTTCCTTGAACAGGGAGCCTATGTACTTCGCCGCGGAGCCGAAGCCCGGCGTATGATCCGTCACGGCCAGGTCGTTGTCGATGGTCTTTGGCACGCCCACGAAGCGGATCCGGCTGCCTGTGTCCTCCGCGTACTTCGAAAGCTTCATTACGCTGTCCATCGAGTCGTTTCCGCCGATGTAGAGGAAGCTCTCTATCTCCAGTTCGTGCAGCTTTGCGAATATCTGTTCGAATATCTGGGCGTTGTCGTGGTGCGAAGGCAGCTTGTAGCGGCACGAACCCAGGAAGGACGACGGCGTTCTGCGCAGCAGCTCCAGATCCAGATTATCCTTTATATGGTGCGCGAGATCCACATACCTGCCTTCCAGCAGCCCCTTTATGCCGTGCAGCATCCCGTAGACCTTGCCGGCCCCGCGGTCCATGGCTGTCTTGTAGACTCCCGCCAGGCTCGCGTTTATCACAGATGTCGGCCCGCCCGACTGCCCTACTATAACGTTTCCCATACGTACCCCTCCATAATCTCATATGTTGCGGTAGATATATTATAGCAACTTACCGCGCGATATGCAAGATATGCGCAACATAGTTTTTTTGCGAGATGGTAAGAAAATACATCCGGCCGGGCATACTAATGCTAACAAGCAAAGGATGTGACGTATGGACAAACTTATAATCAGAGCGGGTCAGCCGCTAAGTGGCGTTGTGAAGGTTGACGGCGCGAAGAACTCGGTATTGCCGATAATGGCCGCGGCTCTGCTGACCCACGAGGTCTGCACAATTCACGATGTGCCGGACCTAAGCGATGCCGCCGTGATGGACGAAATTCTGTGCTGCCTTGGCGCGTCCACAGCGTGGAACAAGTCCGAACGCACCATAGAGATCTGCGCGCGTAACGCGAACAAAACAGACGCGCCCTACGAGCTTGTCAGCCGTATGCGCGCGTCCTTCCTGATAACGGGGCCGCTGCTGGCAAGGCGCGGATATGCCAGCATACCCCTGCCGGGCGGCTGCGCCATCGGCGCGCGGCCTATCGAGCTGCACCTGAAAGGCTTCGCCGCCATGGGCGCGCAGATCGTCAAGGAACACGGCTTCGTAAGCCTGCACGCGCAGCAAGGGCTTGTGGGCGCGAAGATCTATCTGGACTTTCCCAGCGTGGGAGCCACCGAGAACATCATGATGGCCGCAACACTGGCCGGTGGGCAGACCATCATCGAGAACTGCGCCGTAGAGCCGGAGATCGTGGATCTTTCCAACTTCCTGAACTCCATAGGCGCGGATGTGCGCGGAGCCGGCACGGACACAATCAGGATCAACGGCGTGCGCGAGCTTCACGGAGCCGGCCACACCATCATCCCCGACCGCGTAGAGGCCGGCACCTTCATGGTTGCGGCGGCTCTCACCGGCGGCGATATCACCATGGAGAACATAGTGTGGGATCACTTAAAACCCGTTACGGCAAAACTCATAGAAGCGGGCGCAGTCGTGGAACAGACGGAACACGGGCTGCGCGTGCGAAGAAACGCCGGCCAACCACTGCGCACCGTAGACATCAAGACCCTGCCCTATCCCGGCTTTCCCACAGACATGCAGGCTCAGTTCATGACCCTCCTCACAATCGCCGAGGGCACAAGCATCGTCACCGAAACCGTGTTCGAAAACCGCTTCATGCACGTAGGCGAGCTGAAGCGCATGGGCGCGGACATCAAGATCGAAGGGCGTTCGGCCATAATCGAAGGCAGCCCCGGCCTGATGGGCGCGTCCATACGCGCAAGCGACCTGCGCGCCGGGGCGGCCTTGGTTCTGGCCGGGCTTGCCGCCGAAGGCACCAGCGAGCTTAGCGGATTCTACCACCTGGAGCGCGGCTACTGCGACCTAGTAAGCAAGCTGCGCGGCCTTGGCGCGGATCTGGAGCTTCGCCCGTGATACTATATAGCACTTTAACTTTTTGTAGTCCCTCTGCTTCACAAAACACGCCGTTGAAGCCCGTCGTGTTTAGTTCGCAGATGGACAACAAAAACTAAAAGTGCTATAACAGGCGCGAAATGTCCTTCTTCAAGCGCGAGATGATCTTTTTCTCGAGGCGGGAGATGTAGGACTGGCTGATGCCCATTGCGTCGGCGACTTCCTTCTGCGTCATCTGCATGGCGGACGCGCCTATGCCGAAGCGCATCTCGACGATACGGCGTTCGCGCGGGGAAAGGCGCGACACCGCGTCCGTCAGCAGGGTGCGGTCTACTTCGTCCTCCAGATCCTTGTAGATTATGTCCACCTCTGTGCCGAGGATGTCGGAGAGCAGCAGCTCGTTGCCCTCCCAGTCCACGTTCAGAGGCTCGTCGATGGAGACCTCCCCCTTTGTGCGGGTGTTGCGCCGCAGGAACATCAAGATCTCGTTTTCGATACAGCGCGAGGCATAGGTGGCCAGCTTGATCTTTTTGTCGGGCTTGAAGGTGTTGATGGCCTTGATCAGGCCGATGGTGCCGATGGAGATCAGATCCTCCACGTTTACGCCTGTGTTCTCGAACTTGCGGGCGATGTAGACCACAAGGCGCAGATTGCGCTCGATAAGCACGGCCTTTGCCCGCGTATCGTCGGCTGTGCCCAGGCACTCAAGCCAGCCGGCCTCCTCTTCCGAACCCAGCGGCGTGGGCAGAACCTCACTGCCGCCTATGTAGTATATCCTGTCGCCGCCGCCTCTCAAGCGTTGCAGCAGTCCGGCAATCTTCTCGCGTATGGTGGTGCAAACAGGTTTCAGTGCGTGCAATTGAAGCCCTCCCTTGGGTAGCCGGCGTTCTACGAGATATTTAGAATATCGGGGTTGAGCAAGCCTTGGTACGCGCCCTTGCCCGACAGAGTGTTGTTACAGATTCCCACCACCGTTTCGCGCAGGCTGGTGGTCTCGGCTTCGCCGCGTCGTATCTCCACGCGGTCCGTGCGAAAGCCGATCAACATTCCGCCGTGGGTGCCGACGGCCGAGAACGGTATCAAACGTATGCGCCCGACGAAGCTGCTGCCCGACACACCCGCAAGCACGGAGGTTACATCGTCCTCGCGGCGTTCGTAGAAGATCAGCCTTACTGCGTCGGGCAGGAGCGGCTTCACCGCGGCAAACTCCGCGATAATCACGGGCGTGTTGCTGATGGGATCCGACAGGCTGTGGCCGGTGTCCAGCAGAGCCTTGAAGCTTTGGCGGCTTCCGTCCACGAACACTTCGACATCGTAGACCTCCTGCCGCCTAAGCACCCGCGCCGCGTACCATCTGTGCAGAAGCTTCACAACGATGTAGCACACGGCGGCTGACGTTAGCAGCAGATTCAGCGAGAAGCCGGCGGCAACCCAGCCGGCCGCAGCCGGCAGACCGCCGAAGTTTGTCGCGCTGAAGAGCGCAAGCCCAAGCCCGCCCAGCGCGAAGGCAAATATGTACGAGAACAGCACCAGCCGCCCCATCTCCCCCACGCCGCGCGGACGGAAGGCGACCCATACGCCAAGGCCGATAAGCACCAGGGAAGCAAGCACCGCCGTAAACGCCGCGTGCGGAATGTACACTATGAACAGCACGTAGAGCAGGGCCATCACAAACGCGCCGCCGCAGAGCCTGTGCCACCGCGCCCTCCTGCCCGCGAACAGCCCCGCGCCCCACAGAATCAGCAAGTCCATCAGGAAGTTGACGGCGAACACAACATCAGCGTATATCTCCACCTCAACACCTCCCCACCCCCACATTATACACCTTCACCATGCCCGATTATGTCAGATTCCGGCCGCCGCCGCACAAAAAAAATGACAAAAGACGCGGTTAGGGCGTGTTTTGTCATTTCTTACATAGCTACTGAGCTTGAAAGCTTGCGCACTCTGTCTGATGCATCGTCTGCGCGTTTGGCACGGTGTTCCCCACCTCGATGCTTGACAGCGAACAATAGGCCGCGGAATTAAACTTGCACGAACCCACGTTGCACCTTATTTGCTGTGAAGGCATGTCGTCACCTCCCTTCATTACGATTCATTCTTGCCGATTAAGCTGTAGAGCTTGTCCAGCGCGTCGCTCAGGCCGCCCACGGCGTTTATCAGCTTCTCGTCCACGGCCTGGCGGCCTATCAGCATGGTGCCTACGTCCAGGGCGAGGGTGGACGTGTCCATCATCAGGCTTAGCAGCCTGTCGCCGGAGATGCCGCAGTTCGCGGTGATAAAGCTTATCACGCGCTCCCGCGTCTTGTTGAAGTAGTCGTAGGTCTGCGGCGCGCCCACCACGGTGCCGTTCATACGCACGGGGTGGATCGTCATGGTGGCCGACGGCGCGATGAACGAATAGTCCGCCGCCACGGCCAGCGGCACGCCGATGGAATGCCCGCCGCCAACCACCAGAGACACCGTGGGCTTGCCCAGCCCCGATATCAGCTCGGCTATGGCAAGGCCGGCCTCTACGTCGCCGCCCACGGTGTTCAGCAGAACCAGCAGGCCGTCCACCTCCGGGCTTTCCGCCGCCGCCACAAGCATGGGTATCATGTGTTCGTACTTCGTGGTCTTGTTAAACGGCGGCAGGGTGACGTGGCCTTCCACCTGGCCGATTATCGACAGAAACTGGATGTTGCCGCGCGGGTTCCTGCGCACCAGAACCTCCATGGGCGGCGGCTGGCCGATGTCGCGCAGAGCGTCCGGCATGGCCTGCTGCTCCGGCTCGGCCTCCCGCGGCGGTTCCGGAAATTCGTTCGGCGCGGGGATGACCGTGCCGTCCAAGGTTACGTGCGTTACGTCTATCATCTCTGCGCCACCTTCCCTGTTGCTTCCAGTATTAACACAGACGCGAAATATTATACCAATACGTCAGACTATTGCGCGCGGCTCGCGTATATATTTTATTGAGCGTACCAAGACTACATATCCCAACAGTGGGGCGTATCGGTACAAATTTGAAGGAGTGAGATGATGAAGTTCAGACTACAACATACATTGGCGGCGGTGCTGTGCGCGGCCTTGCTAACGGGGTGCACCGCCGCGGCCTTCTTCGGCGGGAACGAAGAGGAAGAGCCGGCGCCGGTTCTCGTGCCGGTGGAAACCATGCGCATAACGCCGCAGACCATCCGCAACGAGCTTTCCTACGCGGGCCAGCTTTCGCCGGTGCGTCAGGCCGTGGTGCTGCCGCGTATGCAGGGGCTGGTGAACGAGACCTTCGCCGATGTCGGCGACCGCGTGGAGGAAGGCGACGTGCTGTTCACGCTGGACGAGCGCGACGTGCAGAACCAGATCCGCGCGTTGCAAGCGCAGCACGGCCAGGCCGTGTCGGGCATTGCCGCCGCGCAAAACGCTCTGGCCAACGTCACCGGCGGCCAGTTCGAGACCCAGATCATGCAGATCGACTCCAGCATCGAGAACTTCCGCGTACAGCTGGAAACCAACGACATCGCCATACACAACGCCGTGCTGTCCTACGACATGGCCGCGGAGAGTTATGCCAACATCAGCATCCTCTACAACGCCGGCGCGATCGCCCGCACGTCCTATGACCAAGCCCGCACGGCCTACGACCAAGCCGCAAACGCGCTGGAGCAGGTACGCCTGGGGCGCGACCAGATAACCCTCGGCATGGATCAGGCGCAGCGCAACCGGGATCTGCTGACCTACCAAGTGGCGCAGGAAAACCGCGACGCGGCGGCCATAGGCGTAAACACTGCGCAGTCCGCGGCCAATGTTGTGGCCGTACAGCTTGCCAACGCCACGTCCACCTTGGAGGATCTCTCCGTCACATCCCCCATCTCCGGCATAGTGAACACCAAGAACGTGCGCGCGGGCGAGTTCGCTCCGCCGTCCCAGCCGTCCTTCATAATCCTCGATATATCGGACCTTCACGTAGAAGTACGCGTATCGGAAATTATTATCAACCACATCAGCCCCGGCGACACCGTGGATATCGTAGTGGCAAGCCATTCGCCCGAGCCTATCCGGGGCCGCGTGCGCACGGTTTCGCCCGGCGTTGACCACACCAACACATTCGGCGTAACCCTGGAGATCAACAACCGCGACGAGATCCTGCGCCCCGGCATGTTCGCCGAAGTGCGCTTTGTGCGCGAAGAGGCCGCAAATGCCGTAGTTGTTCCCGTTAACGCCGTCCAACGCACTCTCGACGGCTACCAGTTCGCCTACATCCTGGGCACAGGCGACACGGCCGCGCGGGTCTTAGTCACCACGGGCATATCCAACGGCCGCGAAGTCGAAGTCCTCTCCGGCATATCCGTAAACGACGAGCTGATAATACGCGGCCAGAACTACGTGTTCGACGGCGAAGCAGTTAACGTTGTAACACGCAACTAAAACTCTGCATTGATTTGCAGTAAAAGCTATGGTACACTTATTTTGAATAAATTCAGAATAAGGGAGATGCCATTGTATGCAGGAATTTAGAAGTAACGGTATGATTGTGGGAAGCGCGGAGTATTTTGAACGCCTCATGCCCACCGGAAGCATCAGCGACGCCATGGCGACATCACGGTCATTCATAATAACGTTTGAGGCCGATCTCGAACTTGGTGCCATGGGCAACTACTACATGACCGCCAACAACATCATGCGGTTCAAACAACAGCTCAACGCCCTGGCCAGAGCCGGCGTAGATATCTCCATAATGAACTCCTATCTCGAGCGAATCGAGAGAAGATCCGCGGAAAACTACCGTCGCCAAGTTTCATACGATAGCCGTGGTCTGGACCCCATCAGAGAAGCCGTGAGAGATCTGCCCACATCTATTGGAAACGCTGTGCTAAACTCCGTGGAAAACGGCATCGAGAAGATAATCCTGAAGCACTACCAACGGTCTGTAGCCGAACATACCTCCGAATGGACTTCCGACACCACCACCCATTACGCTACGCTCGATAACCTAGATCTGGATTCTTGGCTTCCCAACTGGAGAGAAATGCCTTGGGTTATAATTATCGGTGCCGAAGCTGCGGCGGAATTAGGAATTAGGGGGAACATAGCCTCCGGCATTATCTTTGATAGTAGCGGCAATTTTGGAATAATAGACACTCTTTCGGTCGGTGCCGGAAATGTCGGTTTATCCGCAGGAGGGTATTTCGCCTTAATTTCTGCCCCAACGATTCATCATGTAGCAGGCGGCAGCATTGAATTCGGAGCTGTCGTTGGAAGAGTATTGGGTTCACCGTATGTCGGAGTAGAGTGGACTGTTACAACCGGTTCCGAACAATATCATGGAATTATTATTTCTGCCGGTAAGGGGATAGGTTCAGCTATTGGTGTCCATACCCAGCTATCTTTTTCAAACATATCATCTACACAAGCTGAGATTTTCAGAAGAATCCTACCAAACTCGCATGGTGATTTATTATTATTATTATTATCCAGGCTATTTGGAAATTAATTTAACAGGTTTCACAGATGAATTTTAATATGCAGATGAGGATGTGCCGCTGTGAATGATGTTAGGAAGGGATTGATGATTTGTTTTGGCATACAGGGAATATTAATAGCTGTCCCTGTATTGCTTGTTGTTTCGCGAATTTTAGGGGCTGAATTCCCAAGATTAGCCTTGTGGCAATTGGTGTTAATGTACTTGGCAAACTGGTTTTGGTGTCCGAATTGTTTTTGGAAGCCTTTTGAGAAGGAGCTGCAACATCTTTCGCCAAAAGATTACAATACTTTGATTCGCGATAATTATTTCGGTAACCTACGGCCTGAATTCCTGCTGTTTTCGTATAAAATCGACAGTACCGATTCGCATGATCTCCGCAAAATGAGGTATTACTGTAGGTATATGGACTTACTGCACCTTGTTATGTTTTTTCAGTTGCTACCTTGGGCTGTGTTAATGCTCTAGGGCGTGCGCAGTGTTGAATCCTTCCCTATACTTGGGCAGATTCTAACATACAGATGAGGGTGTTTCGCCATGAATGATGTCAAGAAGGGACTGATGATTTGTTTTGGCATACAGGGAATATTATTAGCTGTCCCTGTATTGCTTGTTGTTTCGCGAACTTTAGGGGCTGAATTCCCAAGATTAGCCTGGTGGCAATTGGTGTTAATGTACTTGGCAAACTGGTTTTTGGGTCCGAATCATTTTATGAAGCCTTTCAAGAGGGAACTGCAACATGTCTCGCCAAAAGATTACAAAAATTTGTTTAGTGATGATATTTTCGCTAACAAACAGCTTGACTTCCTGCAGTTTTCGTATAAAATCGACAGTACCGATTCGCATGATCTTCGCAAAATCAGGTATTATTGCAGGTATGTGCTCTTACTGCACCTTGTTATGTTTTTTCAGTTACTACCTTGGGCTGTGTTAATGCTCTAGGGCGTGCGCAGTGTTGAATCCTTCCCTATGCTTGGGCAACGTAATTGCACGAGGAACCATTGTTTTCAAGAGAGCCTCGCCGGGAATACGGAGGCTTAAGAACCTGTGTACCAAGAAAGGAATTTCACATGAATTTTGCTAAGTTTTCTGTACGTAGGCCGGTTGCTACGGTTATGGCGATACTGGTCGTGATGGTGTTCGGCTTTCTGTCTATACGCAACATCAACCTTGACATGATGCCGAATATGGACATTCCCATCGCGTTTGTAATGACATCGTACCCTGGCGTGGGCTCTGCCGAGATCGAGAGGCTGGTCACGGTTCCGCTGGAGGGCGTGCTGGGCACCGTGGCCGGCGTTTCCACCATCAACAGCAGCTCGAGCTACGGTTCGTCGCAGATTACGATTATGTTCGAGGACGGCGTAGATATCAACTTCGCCACGCTGGAAATGCGGGAACGTCTGGACATGATCGCGCCGATGCTGCCCTCCGACGCAAGCTCGCCGATAGTGATGCAGATAGATCTGGACGCGGCGAACATGTTCCAGATGGGCGTTATGGCGCACGACGGCAACTTGCTTGCGCTGCGCAATGTCATCGAGAACCAGGTGGTGAACCGTCTGGAGCGCATTGACGGCGTGGCACAGGTGACGATCTTCGGCGGCATCGACAGCGAGATCGAAGTGATGCTGCAGGAGGACGCTCTGCGCGGCTTCGGCATATCCGAGGCTACGGTGGTGCAGACCCTACGCGCCGAAAACGCGTCCGTCCCCGCGGGTTCTGTGCGCGAGGGCGACAGATCCATGAGCCTGCGTATCTCCGGCGAGTTTAACTCGCTGATGGACATAGAGAGCATACCCTTCTTCACGCCGGCCGGCGCACTCATCTATCTGCGCGACTTCGCCCATGTGGAAGAGGTTCTGCGTACCGGCAACGAAGTGGCCTTTATCGACGGCCTGCCCGCGCTTGGCATATTCATCCAGCCGCAGTCCACCGCCAACACGGTGAACGTGTCCGCCCTGATCGTTGCCGAAATCGAGCGGCTCCGCGCGGACTTCCCGACGTATGAGTTCTCGATACTCATGAACCCGGCAGACTTCATCAACCAGTCTATCGACAATGTTGTGAGCAACGCAATGTGGGGCGGCATCTTCGCCGTGCTGGTGTTGTACCTCTTCCTGAAGAGCATCAAGTCCACCATCATCATCGCCGTGGCTATGCCGGTGTCTATCGTGGCCACCTTCGTGCTGATGTACTTCACGGATATCACTCTGAACATAATGTCGCTGGGCGGCCTTGCCCTTGGCATGGGTATGCTGATCGACAACTCCATCGTGGTACTGGAGAGCGTGTTCCGCAAGCTGGAGGAAGGCGAGCCTAAGATGAAGGCCGCAATAGAGGGCGCGCGCGAGGTCGCGCCGTCCGTTACGGCTTCCACCATCACTACTATCGCGGTGTTCCTGCCGATCACCTTTGCGGGCGGCCTTGCGGCACAGCTGTTTAACCAGCTGGCCATGACAATCGCGTTCTCCCTTTTGTCGTCCCTGTTTGTTGCCCTCACCTTTGTGCCGATGGCGTGTTCCGTCATCCTCAGCGCGGAGGAGATCATGGGCAACCACGAGCGCAAGTTCATACTGAACAGATGGCTGGGCGTCTTGCTGAACGGTGTTGACAAGTTTATCGCCGCCATCAACCGCGTCTATAAGCGCACGCTCAAGTTCTGCCTGCGCCGCAGATTGGTTACGTATGCTTCGGTGTTCGCCTTCGTAGTGCTTACGGGCGCGAGCCTTTTGTTCACCCGCATTGAGTTCATGGCCGAAACCGACATGAGCATGGTCGAGATAGACGTGCGCCTGCCGCGCGGCACGGTTGTGGAAGAAACCGAGGAGATGCTGCTGGAAGTCACCGGCCGTATTTCGCATTTCGAAGAGGTCGAGACGCTCTTCGCGTGGGTCGGCGGCCAAGGGTTTGGCCCCGCGGCGACTGACCGCGGCACGGTCTTTGTAATCCTGCACGGCGTGCAGGAGCGCGACAGATCCGCCAATGAGATCGGCCTGGCCATGGAGCGCGATTTGCAAGACATCCCCGGTGCGCAGATCACCGCGTCGGCCATGCAGTTTAACATGGGCGGCGGCATGGGCGGTGCCATGTCCCTGCGCATTTACGGCGAGGATATCGAGGAACTGCGCGATATCGCCACCGACGTAATGCAGATTGTGGAGGGCATCCCCGGCACGCGGGACGTGTCAAGCTCTGTAGAAGTCGCCAGCCCGCAGGCCACAATACGCGTGGACAGACAGCGCGCGGCGGCCTTCGGCCTTTCGCCCGCTTCCGTATCCGGCATCGTAAACACCGCCGTCACCGGCACCGTCGCCACGACATACCGCATAGACGGCCGCGAGATGGACGTGCGAGTGCGGCAGGACAGCGCGCTCTTCGAGCATATCACCGAGATACAGAACATACTGATACCCACGGCGGCCGGCGCACTCATTCCGCTGTACGAAGTGGCCGAGATCATCGTCAGCGATATCCCGCTCACCATCCAGCGTTCCAACATGGAGGCCTTCGTCTCCGTAAGCTCCCAATTTGCGGACGAAAACGTCAACCCCGCCGAGGTCATGAACCTTGTCACAGCCGCAATGGCCGAATACATTATGCCAAGCGGCTACCGCTGGGAGTTCACAGGCCAGCTGCAGCAGATGATGGAAGTTTTCATGGATCTTGGCCTTGCCCTGCTGGTGGCCATCCTGCTGATCTACATGATCCTGGCCGCCGAGTTTGAATCCTTCACCTTCCCGTTTATCGTGATGTTCTCGATACCCATTGCGCTCACGGGCGGGATCCTTGGGCTGTTCATCCTTGGCAACCCCTTCGACATAACGGCCTTTATGGGGCTGATAATGCTGGCGGGCATTGTCACCAACAACGCTATCGTACTCATCGACTACGCGAACCTGCTGGTGCGCGAGCGCGGCATGACGGCCTATGACGCCGTAGTGCGCGCGGGTACGGTGCGTCTGCGCCCCATCCTCGTAACCGCCATCACCACCATCCTCGCCCTGACCCCCCTGCTGATCTCACAAGCGGACGGCGCAGAGATGATGCGAAGCCTTGCCACCGTAATCGTGTTCGGCCTGGCCTTTTCCACCATAGTCACCACCATCCTGATCCCGGCCATCTACATGTCCATCGAGCATACAAAGGAGCGGTCGCGCCGGCGCAGAGAAGCCCGCGCCCTGCGAAAGGCCGCACTGCGCTAAGACAAACACAAGAACCCCCGAACCGTCAGCGGCTTCGGGGGTTCTTGTTTGTGCCTATTCAGCTGAACTTAGAACGAAGGTTCCGGGAGTTGCGGTGGTGAACACGGCTGTTTGCGTATCTTGGTCGAAGGTGGTTTCCAGCTCGAAAAGGGAGCCGTTTCTTCTGACAAAGGATGCCGTGACGCTGCCGGCGGCGGTGTGCGGCAGGCTGATTGTCGCCGTGCCGCCGCGAAGCGTCTCAACAGCCTGCGAACCCGAAGCTATCGAGAAGGCGGCTCCGTTTGGCGCGGGTTCCATCGCTAGGGTGATGTTGTTGCGGCCTGTGACCGGAGTTGGCCGGCTCATGGCCGACAGAGCGGCGGTATCAAGCCTTACGCCGCCTGTGGAGAACATTATCTCCAGAGCCAGGCCTTCGCGTGCCACGCGGTTCAAAACCGCGCGGGGGATCGTGGCTGTTTCAACGCCCGTCAGCGCCGAAAAGTCCATCGTCACAACGCCGCCTTCGGCATTGTTTACAAGCCGGGACAGCAGATCCGGCGCGATGGTAACGGCCACGTTGTTGCCGGATATTGCCGCTTGAAGGCTGATGTCGCCGTTGTTGGCGGGTATTCTCGGGGTCTGCGCGCGCGGTGCCGGCACGGGAAGGGTTGCTGTTTGCGAGCCTGATACGCCGCCCCAATCTTGGTAGCCCACGCCAGGCGTCGCGGGCGTGCCGGGTGCCTGCGCGGCCGGCGGCTGTGCCACGGGATATCCGTCGCCGGCGTAAGCTTGGCCGCCGATGGTTATAACGTCGGGACCCGCGTTGCCAAACAAGCTGGTATCCCCGGTTCTGCGCCAGATCAACACGGTCTGGCTGTAATCTCCGGTTGCCGTTACGGTGCCGCTTACGCTGACATTGTTGCTCTCCTCGTGAACCCATATGCCCACGCTGTAGGATCCGTTCACCACTACGCTGCCGTGCAGGGTTACGTTACCCCCGCGGGACCGTATGCCTGTCGCGCCTTGGGAAAGGCCGGCTCCGGGGCCGGTGACGGAGATGTCGCCGCGGATAACGGCGTTGCCGCCCAGAGAGCGCACCGCCCTTCTCTCACCCGCGGCACTGCCGGAGTTTGTCAGATTCAGCCGGCTGCCGTCATCAGCCACAACGACATTGCCGTTGTTCCAAATGTCCAGCGCGATGTGGGCATCCGCCAGTATGTTCACGGTTCCGCCGCCGGTTATCGTAAGAGACGCGCCGTTCACCTGCATGGCAAACGAACCGGGGTTGGCCACTACGATGTCCAGCACGTGGCCGCCGGTGTCGAGCGTGATGTTCTGGCTGGTGCTTAGGCTGATGGCGGAGATTACTTCGATATCGCCGCCAAGCGTGACAGTTGTTGCCTGACCGGGTGCCGCGTTGTGCATGGCCGCAACCAGTGCGGGCGCGCTGACGATAGGCACGCTAAACGGTGCCGCAAACCCCGCGGCGGCTGTGTGGTAAGCGTAGTTGCTTGCTCCTTCCGCCGACACACTCGTGTATCCGCCGACAGACACAAACACCGCAACCGCCAGTGCCGCGGCAAGTACGCGCTTTGTTGCAAGTAGCTTCATCGGTAAAGCCTCCCCTTGTGGTGATGATGTAATAGACCTCCCACCACTATACAACATTATCACGCGTTATGCCCACTGCCGGCGGCATAGTCCTGTATGGCTAATCCTGTTCGATCGGCCGGATTATGCTGACGCTTCCTTCCACGCCGTAGACGGTTTGCCCGCCTGAGGTTATGACGAACTCCAGATCATCTCCCAACGAGACGAGTTCGAACCTGATGCTGTCATAACTTGCCGTCTGCCCGATCGAGTATACGGCCAACGCGTCAAGCAGCACCGTGCCTTGCAGCAGGATAATCTGCATGGCCTGCCCCGCTTCCGCGTGGCGGCGCACGGCGGCGCGTGTAAGCGTAACAGATTCCGCGCCGTCCGGCGAAGTATGGTCTACGATCACAACGTCGGGGGCGTTTGTCGCGGCATAGGCAAGAACTTGGAACTCGGCCGTTTCCTCGAAACCCAGGTACGCCACGGTGACGCTAACCACTCTGTCCTCGCGGTTTGCCGGGTCGAGGTGGACCTCCACCGGGGTGAAGATAAACTCGTCGTAAGGCGGCGGCGCGGCCATTGAATCGAGAATCAGGAAGGTGTCGTAGGCCGGAGGGTCGCTGGTTATTGTCACCACAAAGTTTTCCGGATCCAGGTGCAGCATCTCGGCGTTGTAGCCGTCCTCCGATATTCCGCCAAACACCGTCACCCACGCCGACCACCCGGAGTACACGGGGGATTGCGGCGCGCTTATGTTCACAAAGTCCGGCGCGGGCGCAGAGGGTTGCGCACTGCCGAATCCCGTTTGCACAACAATGCCGATAGCCGCCGCGGCCGCAGTGGCAAGGATCAGCCGGGCCGGCAAACCGCGCTTGCCGCCGTCGATACGCTCCAGCTTGTACCGCAGCTTTTTCGCGCTTTGGAACCTTTCCCCCGGCGCAACCCGCATACAACGCTGCGCAACGCTCTTGATCTGCGTATCGGTTATCCTCTGCACGTCGTAAGTGTTCGTGAGCATCACCGTCAGCAGCATCCCCAGCGCGTAGATATCCGCGCGGTGGTCGCTCTGGGCGAAGCCGTACTGCTCCGGCGGGGCAAAGGGTTTGGTTCCCACAAGCTCGGTGTCCGCGGAGGCTTGGCTCTTGTACTCTCTGGCTATGTCAAAGTCCAGCAGCTTCACGGTGCCGCCGCCCGTGATCATGATGTTGGCGGGTGTTATGTCCCGGTGTATGATCGGCGGAGACTGGTTGTGCAGGTATGTCAGGACGTCGCACAGCTGTGTCAGAATGTCTGTCGCCGCCTTTGTTTCCAACGCCCCGTCGCGCTCCAAGATATCCCGAAGCGTGCTGCCGTCCACCCATTCCTCCACTACATAGAAGTACTGCCCGCACAGCACAGCTTCGCGTATGCGCGGCATATTCGCGTGTTCCAGCTTCGCCAAGGCTTCGTAGAGCGGGTACTTATATGTCTTGCCGAAAACTTTCAGTATGCACAAGCCGCCGTCCTCATCCTCTGCCCGGTAGATGGCCTTGTCCTCGTGAACGGCTATCTCCGCCGCAATCCTGTAGCTCTCAGGCGCGGGCAAACTCCCAAACTTCCCAACCATCGTCTCATCCTCCGGAAAATTAGACTTCCCCAAACTATTGCAACATGATACAATATATCTCGGCGCGGCACAACAACTTTCCGGGGGGACTTTTATGAAGAGGACGGACGTACTGGACTTTGAGCTGGAGAACACGCAGAGCATACACAGCTACATACAGTCAAACGAAGCCGAATTTGACGACAAAAACTTCTACCGCTTCCTGAACGCGCTTATCACCGAAAGCGGCAAAAGCAAGACCGGCATAGTCGCCGACGCCTGTATCAGCGAACCCTATCTCTACAACCTTATCCGCGGCGAGAAGAGACCCACGCGCAACATCGTCATCAAGCTGGCCTTCGGGCTGGAGCTTTCGCCGGAGGCAACCGAACGCCTCCTGCAACTTGCGGGCTACAGCGGTTTTTACGTGCGCCATAAACGGGACGCCCTGCTGAAATACGCCTTCCGGCATGGTATGAGCATCCTGGAGGCCGACAGCCTGCTGGTTGAATACGGTTTCTCCGTCATGACGGACTGACTTGCTCTTTATAGCCATTCAACTTGAAAACACTCCAATCAAACTTGTCTTTTTGCGCAATTGCGTCGTCATTCACTCCTAACGTACCCTGTGGGTACGCGTCGTCCCTCATTCCTAGCACTTGCGCAAAAATCCTGCGTTTGATTGGAGTGTTTTCAAGTTGAATGGCTATACACACAAAAACTCCGCAGGATCAGGCGGAGTTTTTGTTATGAAGTTAGTTTCCGTAAGCGAACATGGTTTCGATCTCGGCGCGGGTCTTGGACAGCTCCAGAGCGACCAGCAGCTTTAGGCGCGCCTTCGGGCCGTTGACCGCGTTGGTGAAGATCACGCCGGCGTCTTGCAGGCGTTTGCCGCCGCCGGTATATCCGTACACGCCCATGGGCACGCCGCTTAGACAGCGCGAGACAAGCACCACGGGGATGCCCTTGTTCAGAAACTTTTCAAGCCCGGGGATGGCGGCGGGCGGAAGGTTGCCCTGCCCCAGGG